>NZ_QPTY01000044.1:0-20571 GCF_005236045.1 Enterococcus sp. VV15 | reverse complement strand
TTGTGGTTAAAAACATTGTACCGTAAAAGGGCTGTTACATGGCCTTTTATCTTTTACACAATTATATGGACTTTATCTTACAGAGTAGTTTAAATTTTTATCTTTCCTATATTGTAGTATTATGTTTTTACTAAGACGTGGAGCTATACTCATTAAATTGAAAATAACTATTTTAAAAATGATCCATGCCAGTCTTATTACAAATGCTTTATTAATTCCTGTCCATTTATATAGTAATAATTTTTAAATAACTTATACGCTTCATCAGATGTATATCCTCCAGTAAATTCTAGGTACTGGAGGATTCTTTTTCGTAAGGCTGCTTTACTCATAAAAAGTAGTTGGCTACTTCGTCAAAGTTTCTGAACTTTTTTAATGCGTAAGGGAGCGCTTGATCATTCGCCATGAGAATGCTGGCACCTACATTTGCTCTGTATTCACGTGGTAGATCTTTATCTATATATTCACCTTCTATAATAGACTCAAAAAATGCATGAGACTCACTAAGATAGGGAACATCCCTATAGAAGTGAATAATCTCATGCATTTTTGTAAAGTTTTTACGTTCGAGCATTAAATTTTTATTAGTGGTAATGATAATTTCATCCTGAATTTTATTAACTGAGCCTAACATTAACTTACTTAAGTTATTTTTGAATTCATATTCCACAAACTCAACATTTTCGACTTCTTGAACATAACGCTCAATGTCATAGCATTTTACACGTTCGATTTTTTTCGAAAAGTAGTTGCTAACTTCATAAGAGAGTTCATTTGCAAGTTCGGATGCTTCAAAATAAAGTTCTTCATTAATGAAAGTCAATGTAATAATCTCCAGAAATATTTTTGTATTTATTTGTTAGTCTATCTTTTATAATGAGCAGTCTAAATTTAATTTAGAAATGAATCTTGAAGTTTATTTCTTTTCTTTTTTTGCTTTTGCTCGCTGGATTAAAAAATCCATATACTCATTTATTTCTTCCTCTATCTCTTCAACAGCCTCACTATCCATATCAGAAGTATTCAATCTGAAATGAGAGAGGATGCTATCACCAGAATGTATCTCGCCTTTTTCCGGAGGAGTAGGGTCGGATGTTCTGTTCGTTAAATAGTCTGTGGAAACTTTAAAGAAATCAGCGAATTTAATCAATTCATTATCTCTTATTGGTCGTATACCAGCTTCGATCTTATTGTACACACTTCTATCGATGTGTAGGGCGTCAGCAAGCTCTTTTTGTGTTAAATCTTTACTTTCACGTAGATGTTTTAAACGTTCATATGTTTTAATATCAATCACCTTCAATTTACTGATTTAATATAGTTTATCATGGATTCAAAATAAATCTTTATAAAAATCTAAAATAAATATTGACATTTCTTTTTTAGAACTATATACTACAAATGTGGAGATTTGAAATAGAACTATTAAGATTTATTTCGGATTATCTAATAAAAAAATAAACAAAAAAGCGTTCACGAGAAGAAAATAAATTTCTGTTCCGCAAACACTTAAGATAAATCCTAGATAAATTTATTTTAAGCGATTTAACGGAATAATACAAGAAGGATATTTTCCTTTACGGTTATAAGTCTTGTTGAGGTGGCGTGTGCCAGCCGATGAATGGCGCACAAGGTGGCAATGGAATCTTTAAGTAGAGCCATGCTAATGATCAATTGAAATAGAAGGTTTCTAGCTTTTATCAAGGACTAGGTTTTCCGTTTTGACTACATTTATGTGGTAGGGCATTGAAAATATAGGAGTAATTTCCGCTTGATAATTGAAGGGTGTCTATTTTTGAACGATCTGATGTCTTCCTATAACAATGTCGTGAGGACAGGTTGGGAGTGGTTGCTGAAACATATCAAGTAAAAAGGTATGTCGAAGCTTAGTAAAAGGAGGAGTGTTGTACACCGTATGTCATAGGTCTATCTAACGTGCCGTGATACGAGAAATCGTTAGCCGTTGAAAGATGATTCTAGGAAATGAATGGATGATAGTCTATTTCATAGCGCAAGCGAACTTTTAGACTGTTGTTAGCAGGTTCTGCACATTCTACTACGATGAATAATAGAATCGATAAATAATAAAATCAATGAATGATGAAAAGATAGAAATTGACGGGTGGTGTTTAGATGAACATCCTCTTGATACCATTTATTGTTTTTATCATCCAGACAGCAAACAAGCTTTTGATATTTTAGTAACTAACCAAGGGCAGTTAGTACCATATTATTCCGGAAGGGAAACTGTTGAAGGAATAAATTCATTTCCAGCGTTGACGATCCAAGAAGCCATTCAAAAATATATTAGAGACTGAAATAAAACAATATTCATTTACAAAAAATAGTTTAATAGTCCACTACTATAAAGAAGTTTTCAAGATGTGGATCATCAAAGTGAAGCGAATCAAAAAAATTAATGAGGGATGTGAGTAGATTCTGAAAATGAGGTCAATTGTTTAAAAGGGGAGTAAAAGACGAATTTAGAATAGAAACAATCCTTATAAAATTGCCTGTATAAAAGCAATCACCTATAATGGTGTTACTATGATTGTAGAAGGGAGTGCTTTAATATGCTTTTTACTGTAGAAGAAATTCAAGAGCGGGTAAAACCAGTGGCTGAAAAATATCAGATTCCTATTGTTTATATTTTTGGTTCATATGCAAGAAATGAAGCGACAAATGAAAGTGATATTGATTTTTTAGTAGAAACAAAAGGAATGCCTGAATCAAATTACTGGGTACTTTATGGTGAATTTTTTGAGGAATTAAAAGAAGCAGTGGAGCATGAAATTGATTTAGTAGAAATGGAAGCATTGTCCCAACCTAAGTTAACCGAATGTCAAAAACAATTTCTAGAAAAAATGATGAAGGAGCGAATAAAAATATTTGAAAAATAAAATAGAAGAAGATTTGCGTATTTTAAAAGGAATGCTTATTTATTGTGAAGATATTGAATTAACACTCAATCGTTTTGGTAGAAACTATGAAGTTTTTACACACGATCGAGTGTTTTTTCATGCCGTCAGTATGTCGTTAATGCAAGTCGGAGAAATGGCAAATAAACTAACAGATGAATTTAAAGAACGAACTAATGACCAGGTGAACTGGTATAAATTGAAAGCCATCCGTAATTTATTTGCACATGCTTATAGCAATATCAATAAACGGTATATGTGGCAGTTTGCAACAGTCTTTACACCAGTTTATGCAGAATTTTGCCGTCATGAAATCAACATTTTACAAAATGAAATTTTTTAAAAGCGAGTCGCTTAGTATTTAAGAGTGGCTATTTTTTATATCAAAAACTAGCAGAAAAGAGGAAAAAATGATGGAATTTGCAATTGCAGAGCCAAAGGAAACCTTTGGAAAATTAGAGTATGTGGGTCGAAAAGATGAATATGCGGAGTACGTGAATGGCGCTCGTAAAGTAGTCGGTCATTATCATGCCTTACTGTCAGTAAAACAGCAGGAAACGATTGAAGTGATTTTACCTACTCGGGGAAATTCATCGGTTTTAAAATTGAATTATGGGGATGAAGTGGTGTTAAAAGAGGTAAGGTGTGAGCCTTTTTCCCAAGCTGCAGGCGATTCTGGAGCAGTTTCAGGTTGGATGATCAAAGTAAGAGAAATCGAAAAAGTAAACTAAAGGAGAGTGTACAATGGCAAAAATGAATGAGTTAAATCAAGGAATTGCGTTAGATATTGAAAAATCGTTTGGTCGTTTAAAATTCTTGAGAATGAAAGAAGACAAACGAAAAGAAGATGAAGAAGGGGAATTGGTATCAACACAAAGCCGATATGTAGTGCAATCAGAACGTCAGTTATCAGAAGAAGTGATTAGTATTGATATTTCAGTTGAAAAGAAAGCTTTTCATTTTGGTGATACCGTCCAATTGATCAATCCGAGAATTGAATATTATTCTTTTCGACAAGGGAGACGTACGGATAATTATTTGAAAATTGTCGCAGACGACATTGTAAAAGTGAATCATAGCAAGTTAGAAGAAACTAAGAAAAAAGTGTCAGTAGAAAATAAAGTATGACAAAAAAGAATACACATCATCTAAAAATAAAGTCTCAATATTTTTCTGCAGTTTTTAAAGGTTTAAAAACTTTTGAAATTCGCTACAATGATCGGAAATATGAGGTGGGTGATCAAATCATTTTGCAGGAGGTAGATCGTTTAGGCAGTTACACAGGAAAAGAAATAATTGCAGTCATCACTTACCTTACGGATTATGAACAAAAAGAAAATTTTGTTGTATTTAGTTTTAAAAAAATAAACGAAAAGGAGAATTCATTTGAAGAAACTGAAAAAAACTACTCGAAAAATAAAAGAAGCTCTATTGAAAAAACACTTGAGTCCCTATAATTGGTTCATTGAACGGAAGTTTGAGAATAAAGTCGTGATCATTCATAGGTATACCGGAACAAGGCGTGTATTAGCGATTGAGTAAGCATGAAAGAAAAAATAAATGGTTTGAAAGGAAGTATTTTCATGACATGTTAAAAGAGATTTTTAAATATAGAGGGAGAAGAATCAGAAAGTTTCACTTACATTTTTGGTTGATTCACCACTTCTTGCTGCTCTTTCCTTTTTCAGTTCCGTTAGGTTTTTTAGGTTATTACTGGATTTATCCTTTAGTAATGAAATTAACCGATCTACAACAATTGATTTTACCAGCTTTTGTCGTTTTTCCATGGCTAATCCTAGCAAACTTATTCGTCTTCATGTTGATGCGTATGTCGCAACTGAAAGGGGGGTATTTTTTATCGGTTAGATACTATAACGCTATTGCGGATATGCTGAAATTAGCCGGGTTTACGATCAAAAAAGAAGCAAAACAAGCAGGTAAGAAACCAACGGAAAAGTTTCCCAAAGTCTATGTGAAGAAAAAGAAACACATTACTCAGGTAACTTTACCATTAGATGGGGGACAGCACCACGATCGGTTTTTACAACTAGGGAAAAAGCTAGAAGAAATGTTTATGGCTGATCTTGTTTCAGAAGAACGTGATTTTGGCTTTGTGACTTATGGATTTATGACAGATGTTATTGGTAAAAGAATTGAGATCAAAGATGTAATAGCAAAAGATGGATCAATTAAATTAATGGAAGGTGTCTACTGGAACTACGATTCTGCACCACATATGCTAGTTGCTGGAGGAACAGGCGGAGGGAAAACTTACTTTCTCTATTCGCTGATTAAAGCCATGTTAGATGTGGGAACCATTGATATTTGTGATCCTAAGAATGCTGACTTAGCGGATTTAAGCGATCTACCTGTATTTAAAGGACATGTCCATTATGGTTCAGGAGAAACGATGATTCGCTGTTTAGAAAATGGCGTGAAGTTGATGGATAAACGGTTTAAGTATATGAAAGCTTTACCCAACTATCAATCAGGGAAAAATTATGCCTATTATGATATTCCTCCACACTTTATTATCTTCGATGAGTGGAAAGCTTTTTACACTTCTTTGGATTATCGAGTAAGAGACAGAGTGGATGTTGCGGTTCAACAATTAGTATTGAAAGCTAGACAAGCAGGAATTTTTCTTGTTTTAGCTACTCAAAGACCAGATGCTGCAGATTTTCCGGCTGGTGTTAGAGATAATCTCATATGTAAAGTAACCGTAGGAATTCTAGCACAAGTGGCTTACTACATGGTTTATGGCGATGAGAATAAGAATAAAGCGTTCTTTAATAAAAAAATCAAAGGTCGTGGTTATATTGATACAGGAGGTGGTGCAAAAGAGGAGGAGGGAGAAGGCGTAGTGAGAGAGTTTTATACGCCATTTGTACCGCCGACCTTTAACTTTTTAGAGTATTTTAAAACCTATGAAAAGATGATTGTATTTGATTTTGATATTAAGAAGTGAATACTAAAAGAATACCATTTTTTATTTAAAACAATGAAATGTAAAAGTTAATGGAGATCATTTAAGATAAAATAAGCAATCTTTTCCACCCAATTTGCAATATAGAAAATAATAGTAAAGTATAGAGGGGAAATAATAATAAATATAAACACTATGAAAGCAAGTTTAGAAACTAAAGCTAGATAGTTCCAATGTGTTCCATATAATTTAAATTGTAAGCGATGGAGAGCTCCTTTAATTGGCAAATGTAATATTTTACGGAAATAACAATGTTCTTTTAAATAATTTTTTGAGAATTTTTGGAAGTATTTGTTTAAATTCTTAAAATCTTTTTTATTTAAACTAGTTAATTTTAGATAAGGAGTTAACAGATTGATTGAAAGTAAAATATTATCAGACAAATAATAAGTTTCTTTTGAGTTATCAATTTTTTCTTTAAAAGTTATCAATATCGTTCTTATTTCTTCCCAGTTTTGATTTGTAATTTTTTTGTATAAATTCATACCTAAAGAATTTTGAAAAGGGATAAAGAAATGGTTTATAACTTTTTCAGCAATTTCTGAAGAGCTTTTTTCTTTGCGATTAGTATGAAACTGATAAATGTTGAAGAGAATGCTTAAAGACAAAAAAATTGGTTCTCCGAATGAAGAAATAAATTTAGTTAAAGAAGTTTGATCCATTTTGTTTTCCTTTCATTAGTAAAATTATTATGATCCCTCCATATTATAAGCGTTATAATTTAAATAAACTAGCTTATTCAAACATATGGGGAAAAAAGGCGTGGCTTAGGTTGCTGTGCAACCGTAGCAGGCGCCACTGCGCTAGCAGAGGAGGCGCCGTTAGGCTTTTTGAGGTGTTGGGTGGAGCTGTGCTCCGCCCAACACCTCTGGAACCCCCGTATTCTAACAGGGGGGTAATGAAGATGTAAAATGATAAAAAAGTAGTAATGAAACCATTGGTATATAAGGATTTTGTTAGTTCCCATGGAGCTCGAAAAAAAGTGTGATTTTGGGAAGTGGTTTTGATTGTCAAAGCTTGAAGGATTAAGTGAAATTGGAAAAAGTATTCAGACTTCTCGAAAGAAGTTGAAAATGACCCAAACGGAGTTTGGTAAAAAGGTCGGTTTATCACGTAAAACGATCGGTAAGATCGAAAGTGGCGAGAGCGTGCCGTCAGAAGAAAAAATGACAGAAATTTATAATTTTCTTGCAACAAAAGAAGAACATGAGCCGTTAGAAAGTATTATTGATTACCTGCGTATAAGTTTTCCTTTCCACAATGTAGAAAAAATTTTCAATGAGGTTTTGAAAATCAAAAAAGAATTTTTTGTAGAAACTTCTAGTCACTTATATGGTTATGTGGGAGGGTATCAATTAGATTATTTACAAGTTCTTTATTCAAAGAAAAATGATGATCGAGGAATTTTGATTCAGTTATCAGGACAAGGTTGTCGTCAGTTTGAAGCGTTTCTTGGAGCACAAGGACGGACCTGGTTTGACTTTTTTTATGCTTGTTTTGATTATAGAGCAAAATTTACAAGAGTGGATTTAGCAATCAATGATTATAGAGAGTATTTAAAAATTCCTGTTTTACTAAATAAAATTGAGCGACAAGAATTGATCTCACGATTTGAAGTATATGAATTTAACGGTTCAGGTTCAATTTCAAAGAAAAAAAGAGGGGGTGTTTCAATCTATTTAGGTTCAAAGAAAAGTTTATTTTACATTGCGTTTTATCAAAAAAACTATGAACAAGCCAAAAAACTGGGGATTCCTGTAGAAGATGTACCAATTAAAAATCGTTACGAGTTACGATTTAAAGACGAACGAGCAATGGATGCGATTACTCGTTATGTCGAAAGTGGTATGTTATCAGATTTGCTTCTTGGTATTTTAAATGATTATCTTTGCTTTACGGATAAACGACCAGATGTATCCCGAAAGTATTGGCCCGTCAATAAAAAATGGCAGCATTTTATTGGTGGTGTAGAAAATGTGAAATTAGTTACAGAGCCTAATGAGAAACTTTATGAACGTTCTAAAAATTGGTTTAAGAGAACGGTGGCACCTACTGTGAAAATGCTTCTGGAAGTAGACGATTGTAATGATACAGAAGAAACTTGGGAAATTATTGATGAAGCAGAATTAAGTGACAAGCATTTACACATGATTGAAGTTCAAACGACTTCCATTCAAAAAATGCTTGTTGCATAAAAAACTAACAATGAAAAGGAGTGAATAATGGTTACAAGAGAAGCGATCAGACAAGTTACAAAACGGTGCACAATGGAACACGAGGAATTGGTTAATACGATTGAGCTTTTAAAAAGTACTAAAAAAAATATTCAAGAATTGGCTGAAAATGGGCTATTAACTATTCCTAAAATTGAAACAACCTCAAAAAAATGCTGGGAGGAAATTGAAAAACGAAACAAAGAATATCAAAGATTGAGGACTTTACATGTAGTTTATGAAGCTGAGGGAATAATGCCTGATAAAGACCATTGGTACAAATATTTAGAAAAGAAAAAAGTGTTTTCTCGTATATCAGCTGATTTTCAAGATTTTATAGAGAGATTCAAAGATTATATACCTGAAAAAAGTACCGAATTACAAAGAAAAGTTCGAGAGATATTAGCGATTAAAGGTTACATTGCAGATAGCTGTTTTGAAGGTGACTATGAAACCTGGATCGGGGTGTATGCCAGACCAAAAGACAAACCAACCTATTTAGATCCAAGAGATGATGAAGAAGCTGCTTTACAAGAAAAATATAGCGTAAACGGATTTAAACAAGACTTTTCAGAATGGTTTGAATGGGAAATCAAAGACAATGAAATTGCTGTCTGATAGGTGGATCAAATATGAAAATATTGTAGCGTGGCTTAAACCAAATAAAACAAAGAATAGGAGAGAGAAAATGAGGGACGTACAAGAAAGAATTGAACTGATGGCTGAAGAAATTTTTGAGTTAGAAATGTCTGAACATGAAGATAAGTTTTGGAATGATTTAAGCAAAAAAGGACTTACTAGTGAACATATCGATCTTCCAACGGTTTTCGAAAGAAATTATGTAGTTTTTTATAGACAGTTGGAAGATTACTGGAAGGATAGAGTTTCCAAATACAAAGACGATATGCAAGTTGAATATGGCTGTATGAGTTTGCGTGAATATCGTTCCTATTTGATGAAGAGATTTCGTCAAATTCTTGATTTGCGCTACGAAGAGCTTTTACGAGAAACATGGGAAGAATATGGATGGAGTTTGGGCATAGAGGAAGGTAAATAAACTTGGTTTTTGAACAACTTGGTGAACCTATCAAATTAGGGGAATATCTCTACCGCTATGAAGAAATGATCCGTCATATTTTAGGTGAAATGACTTTTGCAGATTTTGAATCGAAAAAAATAAAAACAATGCTACGAGCAGAAATGAGAAAAGCAGAAACTTCTTTTTATATATTTTATGATCAAAATCGTAGAGAACCAGATTATGCTTTTCTACAAAGAAAAGTGACGGAATTTGGTGTCGAACGATTGGAAATATTTCAACCAGAAAAAGGATTTCTTTCACTAGATAATTTTGTTTATCGTTATCTTGAAAGGTTAAAAACTGAAAAGTTGTTAACGGGTCTTGTATTTGCAGAACAGGATCTTTTTTTTGTGCAAAAATACGAAGCTAATCGAGCAAAAAATTATTATGAAGAAAATAATGAATATTTGCAAGGTTACGAACAGGAACGTATTTCAATCAATCCAACCATTCAACGATTAGGCTATGAAAAACTAAAACGAACTTTCTTAGAAGACCCATTGATTCAGTCATTAAGAAAAGAGCGGAAGGGGTTAAATGATATATGCCATTTTCTGAATCGATTTCTGTCATTTTAAAACGTGATTATGGGTTTAATGTGTTTACTGCCAGTCCAAATCAAAAAGATTATGAGATTTATGAACAAGTGAAAGAACGGTTGAAACGTCCAGATTTACCGTTTCAACCGTTTGTCGATATTTGTTATGAACGTAGATTATCAAAACATACGTATCTAATTATTGAAGCACTCTGTAACAAAAACGATCATGGAGTGTTTCTAAAGTATTTATACAGTTTTTATAAAGCTTCTTATTTTTATAAAAATATGCCGCCACAACGGATCAAGCTTTATTGTGAGAATGTAGATCGAACCATTATTTTACGAAAGATAAAAAAATTTCATTTTTTGAAGAAACAATAGTGATTTAAACTAATTGTAAAACTTATTAGAAGGCATGCGTGATACGATGAAAAAAACGAAAATAAAGGGAGAAAAGAGATGAATAAAAAAGTCCGTTGGGGAATTATTGGTGCGACAAGTTTACTTGTGATTAGTATTGGGCTATTTACTGTCAATGAATCGAATTACAGTAAAAAAGTAGAAGCGATTGTTAGTGGTCAAGGAGAGAATAGTCAGTTGGTGAAAGAAATAAAAAAACAAATGAATACGCTTTACTTTGGTGAGGATAAACAATTTTTAAATGTGGAAATTTCCCAAGAAAAAATAGATAGTTTAATGGAAAAAGTAAATAAATTATCAGAAGTTGGTCAAGTATTTAATAAAAAAATTGAACATTTACGTAAAACTGACCAAAAAAAGTACCAATTTAACGTCAATAATTTGTCATTTTTACAAGATGAAGTAAAAATGATCCAACAGAAGTTCAATGCACAAGTAGCAGTGAATGATTTGTTTCAATCTTCTTATTTGAAAGAAGGAACTGAAAATAAAGAGGTTGTCATTATTGATGACCTATCCACAGAAAAACTGAATGAAGTAAAAAAAGCCACATTGCAAAAAGTAGATGAAAAAGAGGCTACCAAAAAATTTGAATTGGCAATTAATTATGGGATTGAAATTGCCCAAAAACAGTTGGCACAAATTGATAAAGTTAAAAAAATGATGAATGATCTGTATAAAGATGGAATTTTGACAGACAAAGTAACAAGAGAAAACTATGAATCAACGAAAAAAGAAGTAGAACAGATCAAAAATCAAAAAGCAAAAGAGTCTTTTACAGATGTTTTAAAAACGATTGAAGTAAAAGTGCAAGAAGACGAAGCGTATAAACAGAAGCTCGAAGCAGAAATACAAGTCGAAGAAGCGAAACGTCAAGCAGAAACAGCGGAAAAACAAGCTTTGAAACAAGCTCAAGAGGTTCAAAGTGTTCCAGTAACACAATCAACAGAAGCGCAACCAATCGTTGAAACGCCAATAGTTCAACCATCTATCCCTGCTACAAATACAACGAATGATAGTAGTACTACAAACAATAGTGGAGGAAATGGCTCTTCTAATAATACAGGTGATGCTTCAACTGGTAGTAATACTGGAGGATCAAGTTCAGGTGGAAGTATAGGAGGGTCTTCTGACGGAAATACAAATCCAACACCACCAGCGCCAGAAAAGCCATATGCACTGAATCCTTACACTGGAAGTGGTACGTACTATGCAACGTATGAAGCAGCTGCTAAAGCGGGTGAAAAGCATGGTATAGATGGCGGAAGTGGGTATGGAGTCTATACGGAGTATTGGTCAGATGGTACAGAAAAATATTATTTAGAATTGTATTAACAAGAAGATGATCATTCGTCTTCTTTTTTTATGAGGTGAACTGAAATGAATAGTTGTTGTCGTAGTCCTTCTTTTTTTGAAGGGCTTTTTCTTATGTAATCAAATAAAAATGGAGGAACATATGAAAAAATATCAAATAAAGTTAAGAATTTGGTTCATTATCGGAATGTTACTTGGTTCGTTTCTTAGTCAAACAGTACATGCAGTGACGACAACCATTGATTCAGATCAAGTAACAGAAACGAGTAAGCAACAAGAAGAAACAGATAATGATGTGCAATTAGGTGAAAAAGAAAAGTTAACGAATTTTTTAAAAGAAAATAAACTAATTAAGGGCGAAGACGG
The DNA here is from genome assembly GCF_005236045.1 of Enterococcus sp. VV15. Taxonomy (NCBI): domain Bacteria; kingdom Bacillati; phylum Bacillota; class Bacilli; order Lactobacillales; family Enterococcaceae; genus Enterococcus; species Enterococcus sp. VV15. Next base: position 8,732 of record NZ_QPTY01000044.1, on the reverse strand, counting down.
CAAACTTTATACTACAACAGCTGAAAACTATACTACTGCTTCAATCAATAATGCGTTAGGGTTCAGTTCTCTTCTCAGAGGAGGAAATAGTGTCGTTTATGTTGATCCTAATGCCCATATCTCCAATATTGATATTCACTTATCAAGTGGCAATCGAGAGTATGGTTGGTATGGTAAGCGAGTGAATAATGAAATTGCACTATGTATTGAACAAGGTATGGCTGTTAATGTAGGAGAAAACGGTGGCTATACCACTGTTCTTCAAGATACCGATTTAATGAAACGTATCTCACTCATTAAATATTATGGAATAGTCTTAACAGGACATACGCTTCATAAAGAGTTGATGACCCAACTTTTAGCATGGGAACAACAAGGAATTTCACCGACGAGTATTTCAGGTGAATTTTCCATGGCAGATTATCAAGCCTTTAAATCAAATGTTATGGCAAATGTGAATAAATTCTATACAAAACCTTCATTTGATCGAAAAACAGTGAATTTAAAAGTGGGGGAAAGTGTCACATTAACTGATACAAATGGATCATTTTCAAATTATTCAGATACACCGTTAGTGAATAATGCAGGTGTGATAATTAATAAAAGTGGTAATCAATTAAAAATTACTGCCAACAATAATTCTAATCAGACTGGAAGAGTTAGCTTTCAATATAATATCAGTAATAGTTATAGAGGTGTTCCTATTGTTTTAACACATCCATACACTCAAAACGTACTTGTTGGAAAATTTAATGATCCAAGTTTTGTTCATATCAATGTAAATGTTCAAAAAAACGGCAATGCTCGTGTACGCAAGGTAGATGAAACGACCAAACAACCACTAGCAGGTGCCGTTTTTCGTTTCACCACGTCAGCTGGACAAACAAAAGAAATTACTACTGGAGCAGATGGATATGCTACATGGAATGATTTGTTAGTTGATACAAAAGTAACGATTCAAGAAATCAAAGCCCCAAATGGTTATGTATTGAATTCAACACCACTAACGCTAACCATTAAAGTCAATGAAACCACCACTATTACGAAAGATAATAAAGAACAATTAGCAAATATCAAAGTAATTAAAGAGGATGAAGAAACAGGAAGTACGCCATAAGGGGCTGTTTATGAGTTAATAAAAATGGAGTTTCGGTTGGTAAACTCACGATGCAGGATGTGAATGGTACTGTACAAGCAGAATTAAAAGGTTTGAAGCTAGGCACATACACTTTACAAGAAATCAAAGCGCCAGAAGGATATAACATTGATTCTAATAAATATACAGTTAATTTGACGTATGCTGGACAAAATGAAATCATAGCATTGCACAGTAAAACGGTGAGGGATCATGTCATTAAAGGAAATATTGAAGGTTATAAATTTGGTTCACGCCCATTGATTCCTCAAACAGTATTTGAGACTTTCAACTTGTTTTCAAATGGTCGCAAGGACGTGAAACCACCGTTAGAAGGCGTGGAATTAACTGCAACTTCTCATGCAACTGGAAAAAATATGTTCAAGTGACTGGTAAGAATGGGTATTTCAAATTTGAAAATCTCCCATATGATACGTATACCATCGAAGAGACAAAAGGTGTGGACGGCTATTTATTGATCGAGCCCGTTGAAGTAACAATTACTGAAGAAGGGTATACCCATTTCTTCTTGTTAGAAGATAAAATTATCGAATCTCGTCTTCACATTGTCAAAGTGGCTGAAGAGACAGGGGAGAACATACCTTATGCAGGTGCGCAGTTTAAAATCTTTGATACGTGGGTAAATGCTGGTGAAGGTGACTTTGTTTCAATGGTTTGCCCAAATGATACGAAAAGCACAGATGTGTTTGAGACCAATGAGAAAGGTGAAATCGTCACAACGGAAAGCTTGCCATGGGGAACGGATCGCTATGAACTGCATGAAATCAAAGCACCAGAAGGTTATGTACCATTAGAAGAACCCATTTTTAGTGTGACAGAAGAAGATGCAGGAGCGTTGATTCGTCTAGAAGTTCCCAATCGTTTAGCCCGTCAAACGATCCAATTGATCAAGCGTGATCGGTTAAATGAGCAACCATTAGCCAATGTTCCATTTAATTTGTACCAATTGGAAACAGACGAAGCAGGTGAAAATTCACAAAACTTAGTGGATGAATACCTGACCGATTAAGCAGGCGAGATAACGATTGAAGGACTCCTTTATGGAAAATATAAATTTGTGGAATAGGAACCACTTGAAGGGTATTTACCTTTAGAAGAAGTACTTGATTTTTCTGTGACCGTTGAAAAAGATGGCGAATTGATCGTGCTAGAAGTGTATAACGAACGGGAACAATTACAATTAACCTCTTTATTTAGCCATGTAAATGGCGAAAAAACACTTGATTCAACCATTGACAATCGCTTGAAAGACGTAGTATGGGTTAAAGGAGAAGCCCTTGAAATTGGACACACACATACACTGTTTTTACACAATATAAAAATACAAAAACAGGAAAAGTGATCATTGAAGACACGTCTACCTATACTGTGAAAAGCAAAGAGGATGTGTTTGAAGTTTCTCTCAATTTGAAAGCAAATACATTAAAAGATGGGGAACAATTAACAGCCACGCATATCTTGTATTATGAAGAAGCACAAGAAAATGAAATAGGGCGAGAAGACGATTTAACAAATAAAGACCAGACCGTTACCTTCAAAACACCAGAACAACCAAAAAAACCAGAAGAAAAGCAACCTGAGAAAAAAGAAGAAGTACCACAAGAATTACCGAAAACAGGAAGTGTGCAAACGATGCTTGGCGTGATATTTGGTGGTTCGCTAGTCATTTTAGTTGCTTTAATCTGGTTCAATAAATTTAAGGGATCGCACGTATAGTTAAATGGACGTATATTTAACTATACGAAAAATTCGACACATGCTATAATAAGTATGAAAAAGGAACTGCGTCAACAGTTCCCTTTTGACAGTACCGCTAAAGACGGTGGCAAATTTAATAGTTAGATCAAAAAGAAGTAACTAATTGACTCGCTAAAGTGACGGTTACTTCTTTTTGTCATTTTTGTTGACTAAGGTTAGGATGCCAAAGATCAACGTTGTGGTAAACGAACCGAAACTAATCATTAGCCCTAACGCTGTTTCAACAGACAAAAAGCGTCTCCTTTCTCTAAAGTCTGAGATTATGGGCATAAGCACCACCTCACTTTCGAATGGATAGCCACCGTCATTAAACTTTACTGTCTAATAATAATTATAGCAAATAGATCTAGTTATCAACTTGAAAACTCAAGTATAACTAGATCTATTTTTTTGTCTAGAAATGTTAAAATAGCCAAAAATAAATGACATAAGAATTGACAGTTTGATTAACCTGTATTACAATGTGATACGAACGGAGGCGATAACATGGCTATGATTACGGTACGTGTGAGTGATGCTGAAAAAGAATGGCTTTCTTATATGGCGGAATTTTATGGAATTACTTTATCTGAACTATTAAAAACCTATTCAATGGAACAATTAGAAGATGAATATGATCGACAAACAGCTGAAATTGCCCATAAACATTGGATAGAAAGTGGGAAGCCAACTGTATCCATGAAAGAAATACTGAATGAATTTGGAGGACTAAAGTGACTTATCGTTTAGAATTCACGCCTGAAATTCAGAAACAACTTCGTAAAATGGACAAATATCAAGCTACATTGATTGTTCGATGGCTGTATCAACATATTGATGGCGTTGATGACCCGAGAAAATTCGGGAAAGGGTTGACAGCCAATCGTTCAGGGCAATGGCGTTATCGTATTGGTAAATATCGAGTGTTGGTAGAAATAGAAGATAATCAAATGATTGTCATTGCTATTCAAGTGGGACACCGAAGAAATGTCTATGATTAAGAGACTATTTCTTTTTATAAAAAAATAATAGATGAAATCTAGTTAAAACTCTTGAATTGAGAGATTTAGCTAGATTTTTTTTATGAATAAAACGTAGAAAATTGCTAGGAGGAACCATGAATTTAAAAAAGATCAAGAAAAAAGAGAAAAAAGAGAAACGTCCGCAAGTAAAAAAAACTCTCTCAGAAAAAAGCAAACAAAATTGTTTTGACGGGAATCTGTTTACTTATTGGCACTTCAGCAATAGGCGTGATTTGAGCAAATGTAGTGGCTAGTAACTTTGATCAATTAGATGGTCAAGTTCGCAAATTATCTGAATCAGCCAATGAACCAATGAAAACGAGTGCCACCTGTGACTATGCTGCGCTTACTTTTTATGCCACTAGTTTTGCGAAAGAATAGTTGAATATGGATACTGCGATAGATGAAGACCAAAAGAATGAACGTTTAGAGCGATTAGCTAAATATCTTTCAATAGATGTTGATGCGGTGAATGAATCGAATAATAAACAGTTAGAGATCGTGCGTAAATTTAAGGAAGCTTCAGTAACGAAAGTAGTAGAAGAAGAGGAGTGTCTCTTGGTTTATGTCTATACGACCTATGAAGTGAAACAAAAGGACAAAGTAGAAATGATAAGCAAAGAAATGGTGTTACCGATTCAAGCAAAAGATTAGCTTTTCTCCATTGTCAGTCGGCCTTATTTTCTAGCGACTACTTTACCACAAGGGAAAACAAAAGCCCTAGAACCAGTCGACGAATAAGCAGAAGTGTCAACGGATGAAAAAGCAAAGACGGAAAAATTCTTGAAGCTGTTTTTTGAAAAGTATGCCACAGCTAAGAAACAAGAATTGCTGTTATTGATGAAAAAACCAATCGATACCATCGATCATATGGAGTTTTTAGAATTCAATAAAAACGAATCAAAAAGGCGTACAAGGGGTACAAGTATCGGTAGTATTTGTCGATCAAATCACTGGAATTGCATATACTGAAGATTTTTCTCTGTGGTTATCCCAAACAGAAAATTCATATTTTGTGAATACGTTAAAACATTATTTTACAGAAAAAGGAAGGAAATTAAATTATGAGCGTCTCCAATTTAGAAAGTTTTATGAGTTCAGGTTTTATAACATTGTTAAGTTTTGCAGTGATCTTGTTGATCTTTAAACACTGGCGAGGGGCAGAGTGGTTGAAAATTGGTTCGGTTATTTTGATTGCATTGATTTTGAATGATTTTGCCACAAATCAAGGAAGCAATATTTTTTACGTAATCAAATGGTTCCTTCACTTGTTTGGCATTCAAATGTGAGGGATAAGAATGAATCATTATGATTACGCTCGTGGACTCAAAGCGACCTATTTGATTCAAGTGATCCGCTCGCCAAAAGGAAAAACATTGTGGATGTTTGCACAACTACTAAACCTAGCCTATCTAATTACACTTATTTTAGGGTTGATGATAGTTGGCTTTTTTTGGCAGAAAATGCCATTACCAACAATTTTCAATATTAATTTTAATTTTTTATGCATGCTTTACTTTCCCAATAAAATTGCTCGTTGGTATGTAGAAACAGAATTAGATGGTAAAACAGCGAATATCTACGTAAAAGATTTTCTCGTGTATTTAAATAATTATGTGATTGATCAACGTCCAACGATAGGTTTTGAGAGAGTGCAAGAAACAACCGAATTTTCATTTAGAAGATAAAAAATAGAAAGGAAAATGACATACAACTAGAATATCATTGTTGGAAGATACGCATAAAAATATGATTCTAACACCAGAGAAATCTGTGATTGCTTATTATCGAATTCGTTCGGAAACGGTTATGCTAACGGATATAGAGAAGAAACAAAAAACGAAGAAAAAAGTGGCTCGTGTTCTGAAACGACTAAAAAACAGTGAAGCATTTGAGATTAATCTGTTACCTTTTAATGCGGATATCAGAGGGAAAATGGGAGCGATGCGGTTATTGGTTGATCCAGAAAATTATGCGGTAGCCATAGACAAACTAATGAAAACAGCAGTTGCTTTAGAAACCGAAAATGGATGAATAAGGGCGGTTGTGACAGAAGCTACTTCTGAAACACCGTTTATTCGAGAAAAGGGATTGCGACAAGATTTTTGTCACAATCCCTTTTTTATTTTTAAAGAAAGTGGTGAAAAATGAAAAAAATTGCGTATGTAGTTATAGTTACTCCCTTTCTAATTTTGTTGCCCTTCTTATTATTTCTGGTGGTCTTTTCTGCCAATCAAAATGGTGATGCTTCAGATTTTGAACCCGCTACGCCTCAAGAACAAGTAGCATTAGAAGTTTTTGACTTTGTTCTAGAAAAGGGAGGGACAAGAGAATTTGCGGCAGCTTGGATCGGAAATATGAAACATGAAAGTGGACTGATTCCTTCTCGTATCCAAAGCGATCTAGCATTTAATGCGGTGTGGGTATTCAATCCTTCTGTTGATGGCTATGCGATGGGTTTATCACAATGGGATTATGGCCGACGTGTCAACCTACTGACCAAATCGTAAGAAGAAAAGAAAGATTGGCGCACGGTTTCGTTTCAATTAGATTTTGCTTGGTATCATGATGGTTCTGATAGTGAGTTGTTGAAACGAATGTCGCAAGGAACAGATATCAATTCTTTGGCAGTCGATATTCTGAAATATTGGGAACGTGCTGGAACAAAAGATGATCCATTGGAACAACTGAAACGAAAAACTAGTGTGAATAATTGGTATAAACGTTTAACAACAGGTTCTTTAGGTGGCGGTTCTGCCAATATTGGTGAAGGAAAAATCGATGTACTAGAAACTGTTCTAGGCCAAACGATCAATGGTGGACAGTGTTACGGATTAACCGCTTATTATGTCCAAAAGCTAGGAGGACCCCAAATGATGGGAAGCGGACTTATGTACGCGGAATTGATTGGCAGTGATTACGATTGGGAAAGCTATGGCTGAGAAGTCATTTTTGATTCAAGCCCTTCAGAGATCAAACCAGGCGATGTGATCAATTGGTACGCTGGGCAAAATCTTTCGCCAGGCGTTTATGGGCATACTGGGATTATAGCGAGTGTAGAAAGTGAACAACAGTTTACTACTTATGAACAAAATGCTGAGCAAGGACAAATTTGTGCTAGATATAGCCGACAATGGGGAAGAGAATTTACAAAAGTTGCAAGTATCGTTAGAAAAAAATAAAGGAGAATCAAAATGTTACTTATACATTCAGGCTTAACAAGAAGACAAAACAAGTTAATTTGTGAGAAATTTAACTGCCAGAGAAATGAATTTGCCATCCATCGATTTGAAGATGGGTATTTAGTTACAGTGAAAAATAAAGAGTACAAAATAAAATTTTCATCAGGAAGAGCTTCGCAGATTGTCTATGCTAAAGCAATGGTCAGAGTACCGATTAACCAACGAAAGCAGGGAGATCAATGAGGAAAAAAATCCTTCTTTTTACTGGCTTCATTTGTGGAATCCTTCTTTTAAGTGGGTGTGTCCGAGAAGTAACAAAAGAAGACACAACTACTACAGCAGATGTGCAACTCATGGAAGCCGTAAATTCGAGTAAAACAGAGAAAATTGGTTCAACTGAATCAACAACTCAACAAGAAAAACAAGAAGAGAGAAAGCAAATGGAGGAGTCAAAAGAAAAAGAAGACCATACTCAACTATTGCAAAAATATGGAGATGCCCATGCCAATTTTAGAAATCTCAATCATCGAAATGAAAAACTAAAAGAACTGATGACAGAAGAATGTATTCAAATGAACGGAATCGAAGTTGAGACTGGGAATGCTTTGGGAAGTGAAGGAAAGGTGACGTCCATATACCGAAACGATCAAGAAGAATACGCTGTTTTACTAGACTGTATTCAAAACGGATCACCAATTCGAATCTTGTTATTGGCAAAAGTGGAAGGTGGAAAGATTGCGGAGATGACTTATATTACGTTGAAGCAGGAGTATTGATAGATTAGATGATCTATTTTTTATTTTTTACGAAAAAATAGATCATTGGAGAATTCGCTCTCATTATAAAATAAGGTATCTGTATTTAGAAAGGAAAATGAAAAAAATATGGGTATATAGTTTGGTTTGTTCTTTTTTTGTAGTAGTATTATCTTTTCCTTCAGTAGTAAATGCGGAACAAAGTGTGGTAATAGGGGAAAGCCCTTCAGAGTTATTATCTCGTTCAGCAAGTGGTTATTTGTACAAAAATGGTAAAATTATAAGTTATCAGCAAACAGGTAGAACATTCGTAGGAACAATAAACAAGGGGACAAAAACATGGATTAAAGGTAAAATAGAAGGAGTGATAGGTCCTGCAAAATTATCTTTAGAATTAGGACGTGAGATATCTACTTCAATGAAAGCAAAAAGATATAAAGCTACCGGGAGGGTGACCTCCAGATACGATAAGTATGATTGATACGCAAATAAAAAAATTGGCACTGTAACACATACAAATAATTTAACTTGGTACGAAGATATTGCGCAGTAGCAAAACAGGAGTGATGCTTATATGGGTGTAAAAAAGTAATTTATGTTATATCATTTACTTATTTTTACTATATAGCTTTAATTTTTGGCACACGTTTGTTAATCTTTTACGATAACGACCAATTTCTATTGGGTGCTTTCTTTCTTTTATTGGGAAGTATTCTTTTTCGTAAAGTATTATTAAATGATTTAAAAAAAATCAATTTTTTTAAATGCATTAAGTTAGTAATTATTTCATTAATTTTAATTTTAGTCAAGTCCATAATCCTGTGTAAAATACTATACAATGTTTTACCGGTCTCTCATTGATCAAACTTAATATATTTTC
>NZ_QPTY01000043.1:0-25325 GCF_005236045.1 Enterococcus sp. VV15 | reverse complement strand
CCGAACACAGAAGTTAAGCTTCTTAGCGCCGATTGTAGTGAGGGGTTGCCCCTTGTGAGAGTAGGACGTCGCCACGCTGGTAATATTCCGGCATAGCTCAGTTGGTAGTAGCGCATGACTGTTAATCATGATGTCGTAGGTTCGAGTCCTACTGCCGGAGTAGTTAAAGCACAATAGAGTAATCTATTGTGCTTTTTTTGTATTACAAGAAAGTATAATTTTTAAAAGCTTACTGTCAAATGAAGTTGGTGAAATTCGCTAACATCAAAAAATATAGAGCCTAAAAACGTAACTAAACGGAACGAAAGCAGAATTTTCGCTAAAAAAATTTAAATGTGCTAGCATCAACTTGTAATACATTGAAGGAGGTAATTGATAGATGTATCTAAAAATTTCTGAAAAAGCACAAGAAAGACTACAGAAGTATACTGATGAGGGTGCCACGATCATCCTTGATTTGGATGATGGTGTAGGAAAATATTCAAAGATGGGTGTTTGCTCATTGGATACTAGTTTCCGTTTACTCCTTTTAGATAAGAAACAAGAAAAAAATGATTATCCGCTCACCGTAGATAGTGATATAGGTGAAGTCTATATCAAAGACTATTCAAAGATGTATATGGATGAAGCAATGACTCTGACACTTGATCCGCGATTAGGTGTATTTAAACTTGAGAGTCCAAGTGGAACATTAGATAGTCATGTACAATTAGTTGATCTGCGACCATAATAGATAAAAAGTTAGAATATTGGATAAAAGTCCTGACGATATTCTAGCTTTTTTAGAATATAAAACAAATGATCGAACGTAAAACCCATCCACTAAATCTTAAGTCAGGAAATAATATCTTGAGATTGGTGAGAAACAGCAAGCAGTGAAAAAATTTTCTTCATGCAGCTAGTCACTAAATCTACAAGTGGATAGAATGAAAATAAAGAGAAATAAAATAAAAAAAGATTTGTAATTTTTTTAGCAGAGAACAACAAAAAAACAGCGTGAACAAGCTGATAAAACAACATGTTACGCTGTACAGATAAGCCACTTGCCGGGTTTGAACCGGCGACCTCTTCCTTACCATGGAAGCGCTCTACCAGCTGAGCTAAAGCGGCAAAAATCTTACAGATATTAGGATAACTAATATAGGTGGATTTGTCAATATTTAATTAGAGAAAACAGCTATTTTATGTTTGGAAATAAGGGGCAAAATACTGTTTTTAAATAACGTATTTTAAAAAATTTTTTCCATAAAAAAATAATAGAAATTTTCAAAAAAAGTATTGCGTTATTTATCGTAACTTGCTATTATATACATGTACTTGATTCCGGCATAGCTCAGTTGGTAGTAGCGCATGACTGTTAATCATGATGTCGTAGGTTCGAGTCCTACTGCCGGAGTAATTTGACCACAGTCGTTGACTGTGGCTTTTTTTTATAGAGAAAAAATAATATTTCCATAGATAAAAACGGTTCATTGGAGGAATTCCCTGAGCCTATTTTTTTGCTAAAAATGGTGAACGAAAAAGTGTTTGTTTAAGGTGATCTAAAAAGAGTACTCTTTTACCGAGTGCTTTTACTGTTAGAAAATTCAGAAAAAGAGTAGATTATAGATTATAGGTATCAAAAATGAAAGGTCGAATGCTTTATAACAAGTTTAAAACCACGTGATGCTGCGCAAGATGAATTATTATCTCCGGAAAATTCAGTGTTTCTGTTGATCGATTATCAACCAACTCAAGTCAATTCCATCAACTCCATGGACCGCCATCAATTAATTGAAAATGTAACAGCCGTAACGAATCTGCTGAAAGAGTATCAAGTGCCGATCATCCTTTCGACAGTCAATGTGGCAACTGGTCGCAATCAGGAAACGATTCCCCAATTAAAGAATGTGTTAGCTGATTTACCTAGCTATGATCGTACGTCAATCAATGCTTGGGAGGATGCAGAGTTTAAAGCTGCCGTTGAAGCGACTGGCCGAAAAAAATTGATTATTGCCGCATTATGGACGGAAGCTTGTTTAACTTTTCCAACCTTGGATACTTTGCAAGCTGGTTATGAAGTGTATCCGGTGGTGGATGCAGTTGGTGGCACAAACGTGATTGCCCATGAAACTGCTTTGCGCCGTGTGGAGCAGGCGGGTGCGAAATTGACGACGTTTGCCCAACTGGCTTGTGAGATGCAACGTGATTGGAATCGAGGAAAAACTGTACCAGTTTTTGTTAAAGCAATGCAAGACAAAGGAATTTTCTTGAAATTACAGTGAGGTGGGAGAATGCTTGATGTGATTGGTTCTATCAAAAATCTACAAGAAACAACTGAGCACCATTTTCTGCATATCAAAAATCAACATGACTTCATTCGAATCTGGGCGATTCAATTTGAAATCGCATATACCGATTTTAGGGTCATCCAACTGGCGCTACAACTAGCTAACGAAGGGTCATTATTATCCGAATTTACGCAAGCGTATCAAGCAGTTTATCAGTTTGAGTATGCTTTTGCAGAAGGTGGTTTGCCAGTGTTCAACCAACAATTTGGTAAACAAATGTCGGAATATGAACATGCGAAAAATCACTTGAGAGACGTTTTAGAAAGAATCAGGCAACAACAGCCTCCAGTGACTGCTGAAAATGATTTGATTTAGGAGGAGATCCAAGATGGTCCAAGAAATGATTTATGATATGGAAAATCAACTGGCATGCGACGTGTATCAACCCAACGTGACCAAAGGAACGATTATTCTGATTCACGGTGGTGGATGGTTTCGAGGAGATAAGCAAAAAGAATCAGCCTTAGCTGAACAGTTGGGGACAATTGGTTATTTGGTTATCGCTCCTAATTATCGTTTGGCACCCAACTATCTTTATCCAGCTGCCTTGAACGATGTGTTGAAGGTTTATGATTGGTTGCTAGCAAGTGATTTGCCAGTGGAAAAGGGAAAAATTGCCGCTTTAGGATCTTCTGCCGGCGGTAATTTAGCAATCGAACTGGCTTTACAAAAGGGAATTGCTGCGGCTTCTTGGTCAGAGATTATTGATTTAGCGGATTGGGTGGCAAAACATCCAGATGTCGTAGCTGAAATGAACCAAAACCCCAATTTTGATCAACAGGAAAGTCGTCAGATCGATCAAGGGGGAACCAACGACGATTTTTATAAGTGGTTTATATTAAATTATGTCGGTCAGGATCAAGTTTTGCTACAGCAAGCAGATCCGTTGCAGCGGGTTTCAGCTGAGAGTGGGCCGATCTTTTTGGCCAATTCTTTAGAAGAATTGGTACCGTTGAGCGGTGTGTACAAATTACAACAAAGCTTAGCTGAACAAAAGGTTCCTAGTGAAAGCAAACTTATCGCTGGTAGCCAACATGGAGAGGGTTATGCCGATGAAGTTTTTGCGAATACGCTGAATTTTTTACAGGAATACTTAGGTTGAAATCGGACTAAATTGAACCAGGAAAATTGCTGAATTGATTGAATACGAGGAATGAATTCAAGTCATAAAAAGTTTTAAAGATGATCCAGTAAGAAAGCTGATGAAGGATAAATATTTTTTCTCAGCTTTTTTCTGAACTCAAACGGAAATGTAAAGTAATCACAATAGAAAAATAGCGTTACTATGTTAATGAAAATCTAGCTTCATAAACTAACTCCTTACGGTAAAATAATAGACTATCGCTCATTTAGTCTGGATTGCAGTATAGTTATCAGCCAAATGGTCCATTTTAGGAAGTAGAAAAGGGTGTACAACGTTCTAGTCATATGACTTCTGCTACATATCTATGAGCATGGTCCTGTGTTAAAGAATACTTTTGTAATAAGGGAATGTGGGATAAATCTAAAAGTCGGTTTTGCTACAGACTCCGAATAAACGGCGTCCAAAGGTCTGGTTTTTCGGAAATTTCTAAAAAAATAGCGTAGGACAAAAGTAAGAAACACTTTTGTCTCGACCTCTTTGTTCACAGTAGTATTCTTTGTGCCGATGAATGAAAATTCTTTGAAGGAAATGAGTTGAGAGGACATTGTAATTCAAAGAACTTAAGAGTAGAATGATAAGTACATTTTGGATTGGAAGGATGATTGGATGAAAGCTATTACTTCGGATATGACGAAAAAATTTGAACAACAGTTTCAAGCAAGCAACAAGAAACAAGCATTACAAAGAGCTGTGGTAAAAAACGGAATCACTGCTTCTGCAGAGAATGTTTCTGCACATGTGACAAATACACCTGTATTTTCTATTGATCTAGCAACAGGAAAAGTTGCGAATCAAAAGCAATCAGGACGCTGCTGGATGTTTGCAGCATTAAATACATTCCGTCATAAATTATTGAATCAGTTCAATTTAAAAGATTTTGAATTATCTCAAAACTACACATTTTTCTGGGATAAATATGAAAAAGCAAACTATTTCTATGAAAATATCATTGCTACTGGAAAAGAAGCACTGGATAGTCGAAAAGTTGCCTTTTTACTTACTACACCTCAGCAAGATGGCGGACAATGGGATATGATCGTTTCGCTATTCCAAAAATATGGCGTTGTTCCTAAATCAGTGATGCCAGAGAGTGCAAATAGCTCTAATTCTCGTGAATTGAATAATTATCTAAATAAGATATTACGTAAAGATGCTGTTGCTTTGCGCAAAATGATTGCTGATGGAGAAATAAAAGAAACGATTCAAGCTAAAAAAGAAAAAATGCTAGAAGATGTCTATAATTTCTTGGCAACTTCTTTAGGTACACCTCCAAAAGAATTCGATTTTGAGTACCGTGATGAAGACAAAAATTACCACATCGACCAAAATCTTACACCACAAACATTCTATGACAAATACATCGGTGTAAAATTGGAAGACTATGTAAGTATCATCAATGCACCTACCAAAGACAAACCATTTGATCGCTCTTACACAGTTGAAATGTTAGGAAATGTCGTTGACGGAACAGAAGTAAAATACTTGAACGTTGATATGGAAACATTAAAAAAATTGGCGATCCGTCAATTGGAACAAGGAGAGTCAGTTTGGTTTGGTTGTGATGTGGGTCAATCTTCTACAAGAGATAGTGGAATCATGGCATTAGATGTTTATAGCATGGATGACCTATTTGATATTGATTTTACAATGACAAAAGCAGAAAGACTTGATTATGGAGAAAGTTTAATGACTCATGCGATGGTATTGACAGGGGTCGACATTGTTGATGGACAATCAACAAAATGGAAAGTTGAAAATAGCTGGGGTGAAAAAGTCGGAACGAATGGTTTCTTTGTGATGAGTGATGAATGGATGGACGAATACACTTATCAAATCGTCGTTCGTAAAGATTTATTGACAAAAGAACAACTAGCTGCATTTAATGAAGAACCAACTGTCTTGGCTCCATGGGATCCAATGGGCGCACTAGCTTAAATTCCAATAGATTCAACAGGAGAGGGAAAAATGTAGATTCCTTCTCCTTTTTTAGTGGGTTCCCTTCTAGCAGAGCTAAAAAGGAGTGTGTTCTTTGAGTGGATCATTTTTCTAGAACTAGCTGACTACATGCTGATTTCCTTCTTTTCTAATCGTCTATGGTATAATTCATATAGCAATATATAAAAGCAGAAGTCTGTTTTCCTAAGCCTGTAAGGAGGAGTAGAAATGGATGTACGATCGGTCTTGTCAGAAATCAAGTTAGAAGGAAAAATCATCCCAATCACTGGTGGTGATGTCAATCAAACCTATCGGATTGAGGGTCAATGTTCTTATTTTTTAAAAATTCATCCGAACATCGGTAAAGAATTTTTTGAAGTTGAAGCAGCTGGATTAAAAGAATTGGCACCTTATGTACGTGTACCAGAAACTTACATGCTAGGAGAAATACAAGATGGCGCCTACCTGTTGATGGAATGGATCGAACCAGGAGAAGGTAGCCAGGAAGAACTGGCCACTACTTTAGCCAACCTGCATATGGTAACTGCACCGCAATTCGGTTATCGAAAGAACAACTATTTAGGTATATTGCCCCAAATAAATACGTTTGAGGAAGATTGGTGGACGTTTTTTTTCAAAAACCGATTAGAGAGTCAAATTGCTTTGGCACAAAAAAATAATCGATGGAATCAAGTACGGCAACAAAAATTTTTAGTCTTCAAACAATATGTACTTGAAAGTTTAGCGAACAAAAAGATTGTGCCTAGCCTATTGCATGGAGACTTGTGGAGTGGTAATGTGTTCTTTGATCAGCAAGGAACACCGGTTTTCATTGATCCTGCAGTATCTTATGGTGATCGTGAGCAAGATATTGCAATGAGTCAGTTATTTGGCGGTTTTCGTCCAGAATTTTTAGAAAGTTATCAATTCAATTATCCTTTGGAAGAGGGCTGGAAAAAACGCCTATCTGTCTATCAGTTGTATTATTTATTAGCTCATCTAAATATGTTTGGAGAAACCTATGGCTCACAAGTAGAACAATTACTCGATAAAAGATAAGAGGAGGGTGTTTTTTTGGCAAAGAGATACACAAAAAAACATGAAGTTTCATATTATGAATGCGATATAAATCAAACAATGATGTTTCCATCAATGCTTGGAGTAGTAATCAAAACGTCTGAAGATCAAAGTGATGCATTAGGCCGAGGAAGTGACTTCGTCAAGAGTTTTGGAATTACTTGGGTCATCACGAATTATTCGATCATGATCACTAGACTCCCAAAAGTTGGCGAAATCATTTCTGTAACTACTCAGGCAATGGAATACAACAAATTCTTTTGTTATCGTAATTTTTGGATTCATGATGAACAAGGAGAAGAACTGGTTAAGATCGAATCTGTTTTCGTATTGATGGATTTTGTTAACCGTAAAATGAGTAGTGTAAATGAAGAAATCATTGCACCATTTGAAAGTGAAAAAATCAAGAAGATCAAACGTCAAGAGAAAATTGAAAAAGTAGAGGCTGGCTTTATGCTACCTTATCGTGTTCGTTTTTATGATATCGATAGCAATCAGCATGTGAACAATACGATGTACTTCAATTGGATCATTGATGTTTTAGGTTATGATTTTTTAACTACGCATATTCCTGAAAAAGTATTGATCCGTTTTGATAAAGAAGTTGAATACGGTAATGAGATCGAAAGTCATTATGAACAGATTGCTCTAGAAGATGGTGTCCAAACAAGACACGAGATTCGGATGCAAGATCAAGTGTATTGTGAAGCTAATATTACGTGGAGAAACAAAGAGGCATAATATTTATATTTTTAATGGATAAAAACTCTGAAAGGACGTACTTTATTGTGTACAATCCTTCAGAGTTTTTGCTGTAAAGTGGTTAGTTAGTGATAAAATCCGCTAACTTTTGCTCTTTCAAACCATAATTTAGCGCAATCAGTAACTTTAATCGGGCTTTTTGACTATTGATGCTGTTACAGAAAATGACACCCATATCGGCTAATTCCTTACCGCCGCCTTCGTAGTTGTAAACGGGTTCTGCAATCCCGTTGAAACAACGTGAAACAAGGATGACAGGGATTTTTTGTATCAATAATTTTTTCAATGCCGTCAGTGCTTGAGGTGGCAAGTTACCAGCGCCTAAAGCTTCGATCACTAAGCCATCTACTTTAGCATGAGCAAGTGCTTCTAAAAGATCCCCCTGCATGCCAGCATAGGCTTTAACGATAGGGATCGTTCCATTGACCGAAGAAATATCGAGTCGTGTAGAGTCTAACAATTCTTGCATGAATAAAATCCGGTGTTTGGTCACTAAACCGATGGGTCCTAAAGTCGGTGTTCTAAAAGTAGCCACGTTGGTTGTATGAGTCTTTGTGACATAGCGAGCAGAATGGATTTCGTCGTTCATGACCACTAAGACTCCTTTTCCAATTGCTTCATCGCAACTTGCTACGCGTATGGCACTTTCGAAGTTATACAGACCATCACTTCCAAGTTCATTACTAGACCGCATGGCTCCTGTGACCACGATAGGAATCTGGTCTCCGATTGTCGTATCCAAGAAAAAGGCTGTTTCCTCCAAAGTATCTGTTCCGTGGGTAATGACAACACCCCTAATATCTGAATCAATGGCTTCCATGATCCGTTTCTTTAAGATCAGCATGTGTTTTGGCATGATATGCGGCGAAGGAAGATTAAAAATATCTTCCATCACGAGATCGACATTTTCTGGTACAGTGATTTCTGCATCCAATAAGGGATTAACAACATCTGGACTCACACCCCCTGTCAAGATGTTTTCTTTCATAGCAATGGTTCCACCTGTGTGTAAAATAAGTATTTTTTTCATATTTATGGACTTCCTTACGAATAATTTTGCATAGGCTTCAAAGCTTATTGTATACTATATAAAAGAGTTTTGCTATCAAGGTGTTAAGTTAAGAACAATAGGCTTTATTACGTAGTGATACATAAGAACGTTGAATGAAACTTAGAAGAAGGATGGCTTGAAATGATACGTATTGGACTAACTTCGTTCAAAGAACATGATAAATTAACAGGTAAGAAAAATAATACACTTTATGAGTATGCAGGTTTCTTGCCTTTAGTGGAATTAGATACCGCTTATTATGGTATTCCACGGAAAACTTCAGTTGAGAAGTGGGTCGAAGAAGTACCAGAAAGTTTCCGTTTTGTCGTAAAAGTTTATCAAGGAATCAGTGGACAAAGCGATTGGCAGGAATATTACCAAACAGAAGAAGAAATGGTAGAGAAATTTTTAGACACCATGCAACCGATGTATGACAGTGGAAAGTTATTTTGTTTTTTGGTACAGTTTCCGGCGTCGTTCAAGTGTACCAAAGAAAGTGTCCAGTATCTGCGTAAACTTAGAAAGTGGTTCAATGGCTACCCCATTGCTATCGAACTACGTGATTATTCTTGGTATAGTCAAGCATTAGTTGAACGTACCAGAAGTTTTATGACACGCGCTGATTTTTCATTAGCAATCATTGATGAACCGCAATTACTTCAAACTACTGTGCCATTCGATCCTTATGTAACCAACGCTCAGTTCACACTTTTTCGGTTTCACGGAAGAAATAGTCAAGGTTGGCAAGCGAATGACAAAGATTGGCGAAAAAAGCGTACGCTTTATCGTTATTCTGAAGAAGAATTGATCGAATTAGCTTCTGCTATTCGATCAGTTGAGCAACAGACGAAGGACATCGGCATTATTTTTAATAATAATTCAGGTGGCGATGCGGCGGAAAATGCATTGGCTCTACAAAAAATATTGAAGATAAAACCACAAGGATTGAATCCAAAACAAATGGATTTATTTTAGAAAAGGGGCATTAGATGATCAAAGCGATTTTTTTTGATATTGATGGTACCTTGGTCAACAACCAGTCTAAAGCACTAGAGTCAACAAAAAAAGCAATCAATTATGCTCGAAAGAACGGTATATTATGCGGCGTAGCGACTGGTCGTAGTCCGATAAGGATTAAAGAAATCATTGATGAATTAGAGTTAGATATGTATGTTGTTTACAATGGACAATTAGTATTTACAGCAGATCGTACGATAGTGGATCAACCATTCGATCAATCCACATTAAAGAAGATCGTACGATTTGCAGATAAGAATCATCGACAAATTATTTTTGGAGGGCGGTATCAGCTAGCAGGTTCGACGACGATGCTATTAGGACAATCCTTGCTGATCAAGCGC
Source organism: Enterococcus sp. VV15 (assembly GCF_005236045.1). Lineage (NCBI taxonomy): Bacteria > Bacillati > Bacillota > Bacilli > Lactobacillales > Enterococcaceae > Enterococcus > Enterococcus sp. VV15. The sequence goes on along the minus strand of NZ_QPTY01000043.1, from coordinate 15,665 downwards.
ATCGTTAGTTTTTTACCTAAGAAATTTCCTGTTCGATTGATGAAGAAAGGGCTGCAACTATTTAGTCCACACCGCCAGAAAAAAAGATATGAAACACTAGAAATCTTGAACGAACCGATCTATCAATGTATTTTATTGAGTCAAGAGTCAGAACAGGCAAAACTAGAAAAGTATTTCCCTGAGTGTTCGTTCCAACGTTCAAATGCTTATACAGTCGATATCATTCCAAAAGGTGGCTCAAAGCTTTCTGGTATCAAAACATTTGCAAAAGAAAAAGGAATTGAGATGTCTGAGATCATGGCGTTTGGCGATCATTATAACGATATCGATATGTTGAAAGGTGTAGGGATTGGTGTTGCGATGGGAAATGCACAGGATGAAGTAAAAGCTGCAGCCGATTTCGTGACCAAAACAAACGAAAAAAATGGCATATATGAAGGGCTCAAGCACTTTGGACTAATTTATTGAAAATGAAGATAAAAGGAAGAGAAGAATCATGACGGAAGAAACACCATTTCAAAAAGTAGAGGATTTTCATCGGATCTTTGATCCACGATCACCAGAATCTCCTACAGCTTTTACAAGTAAAGAAGCGAGCTACCGTGCAGGATTTAAAATTGAAGAATTGGTAGAGATGGTGGCAGCTACTGCTGAAAATGATCACCAAAAATTACATCAAGCTGTCAATGAACTACACGATGCATTAGATAAAGCAGAAAGAAAAATGTATACAAAAACGAATTGGGGAAAAGAACCGTTGATCGAACAAGTCGATGCATTAACAGATATCTTATACTTTACGTATGGTTCTTTTTCATTATTAGGAGTAGATCCAACCAATATATTTGATATCGTTCATCAAGCAAATATGGGAAAATTATTTCCTGATGGTCAACCACATTATCACCCAGTGACGAACAAAGTGCTAAAACCTGCAGATTGGGAACAAAATTATGCACCAGAGCCAAAGATAGCAAAAGAGATTCAACGGCAGATCGAGCAAGTGAAAAAGAAAAGTTAGTGGATAGCTGTGAAAACAATTAAAAGATATCCTGCTTTTTGTTCGTAAAAAAACGAATGACTGAATAAAGATTTTCTCTTAAGTTAGTGAATGCTTGAAAATAGTATGTTATAATTTACGGTAGATGTCTTTTGCACGAAAGACGTATTTATTCGTTTTATGCGAAGCGGATGTTCGTCTGAGCATAAAAAATAGATGCATATTGAAAACGGAGGAACCTTAAATGGGAAATAATGTAATCATCGGGATCGTCATTGCAATCATTATAGTCGCCATTGTCGTCTTTTTGGTTAGTTACTTGATGAAGAAAAAAAACCAAGATCGATTGGATGCCTTAGAAAAGCGCAAGGAAGAATTATTTGACTTGCCTGTGATTGAAGAAGTCGATGATGTCAAAAAAATGCATCTGGTTGGGCAAAGCCAAAATACCTTTCGTGAGTGGAGTCAAAAATGGAATGACATATCTACTTCCTCATTTGCTGAGTTAGAAAGTCAAATTTTTGAAGTTGAGAATCTAAATGAAAGTTTCCGATTCTTAAAGGGTAAAAAAGCTGTTGTTGAAGCAGAGAATATGATGAATCAAATGGAAAAAGAAGTATCTGAGATCCGTGAAGGATTAAAAGAACTTCGTGAAACAGAAGAACGTAATTCATTAGCTGTCCAACAAGCGCTTGATATCTACGAAGAATTGAAGGAAACGATCAAAGAAGATGAGCAATCATACGGTCCAGCATTCCCAGAGTTGCAAAAGCAAGTCAAAATGATCGAAAGTGAGTTTACTCAATTCGTCACATTGAATACCTCTGGTGATCCCGTAGAAGCGCGAGAAGTTCTGGATAAAGCAGAAAAACATACGTATGAGGTGGATGCTTTGATGAAAAAAATCCCACCACTATATGAAGATCTGGCTACTACTTTCCCAGAGCAACTTGAAGAAATTGATGATACTTACGAAAAACTAATGCAGGAACAGTATGTTTTTCCAGAAGAAGACCTTGTTGGAGAAATTGATAAAGTACGTAATCGGATCCAAGGTTCATTAGCGACCCTTGAAAAGACCGAAGTGGAAACGGTAGAATTCGAAAACCGCGAAACTGCGAATATGATCGACGCATTATATGATATTTTAGAACGTGAGATGGATGCCCGGAATTATGTGGCAACAAACCAAGCAACGATCGAACAATACATCAAACATGCGACAAAAAATAATCGTCAGCTACTGATTGAGTTAGATCATACTGCGCAAAGTTATGCACTAAATCATAATGAGATCGGCCGAGTAAGAGGATTCCAAACAGAAGTGGAAGAAATTGAACGACAAAATGAGCAAATGAAACCACAGATCCAACAACACACGGTCCCTTATTCTGAAGTACGTACATTCTACAAAAAAGTTTTCAAAATCTTAGAAGATATTGAAAACCAACAAGTAGAAATCGACGACTCTTTATATGAACTAAGAAAAGGTGAAAAAGAAGCGCAAGAAAAAATTGATACATTTGAATTTAAATTGCGTAGTCTGAAACGCTTTGTTGAAAAACAACGTTTACCTGGCTTACCAAATGATTATCTAGAATTTTTCTTTGTGGCGACAGAACGTATTGAAGAACTAAGTGTGGTACTGAATAAAATCAGAGTGAACATGGAAGAGGTCAATCGTTTAGTTGCTTTATGTGAAGAAGACTTAGAATTACTAGATAAAAAGACACATGATTTAGTCGATGCTGCTGCGCTAACTGAACAAATGTTGCAATATGCCAACCGTTACCGCCATACTCATGAAGAAGTCAAAGAAGCAATTGATAAGAGCTACTTTATGTTTAATAAAGAATACCATTATCAAGAAGCCCTAGATGAGATCGGTACAGCATTGGAACGTGTTGAACCTGGTGCATTTAAACGAATTGAAGATTTTTATTTCAATCATCCTGATCTAGTCTAATCAGAATCAACGAATAAACAATGAAAGCAACGTCAGCGGATAAGCTGATGTTGCTTTTTTAGTAAGTTTTAAAAAAATGAAATCTCATCCCACCCTTGAAAGCAGATAAGACAACCGTTATAATAGATGAGAATTTCAAAAAAGAGGGGTTTCTTATGATATATTTTGATAATAGTGCAACAACCCCAATCTTTCCGCAAAGTTTAGATGCCTACGTAAAAACAAGTCAGCGGATAATTGGGAATCCGTCAAGTTTACATGATTTAGGTAATCAAGCCAATCGTTTATTACAGCAAGCAAGAAAACAAATTGCTGAGTTGATTGAAGTAACACCCGATGAAATCTATTTTACTTCTGGCGGAACAGAAGGAGATAACTGGGTACTTAAAGGAACAATGATTGAAAAGTGTGAGTATGGAAATCATATGATCATTTCAGGAATCGAACATCCAGCAGTAAGCGAGACTGCTGAACAGTTAAAATCTTTAGGAGTAGAGGTTAGTGTGGCTCCAGTTGATAAAAAAGGTTTTGTGATTGTAGAAGAATTAAAGAAATTGATCCGCAAAGAGACTGTACTGATTTCCATCATGGCTGTCAATAATGAAGTGGGTTCTATTCAGCCTATCATGGAGATCAGCGAATTACTGAAAGATCATCCTAAGATCCATTTTCATGTGGATGCAGTGCAAGCAATCGGTAAAGTACCACTTTCCACTTGGTTGACAGACCGTGTTGATTTTGCCACTTTCTCCGCACATAAATTTCATGGACCACGAGGAATCGGCTTTATTTATTGGAAAAAAGGTCGACGTTTAGCACCGCTTTTAACCGGAGGTGGCCAAGAAAAAAATCAGCGAAGCGGCACAGAGAATGTACCAGCTATCGTTGCAATGTCTAAAGCATTGAGACTTGCTTTAGATATCAAAGCACAAAAGCCAGATCACACAAAAAATTTAAAGCATGCATTGATTGATGCTCTAGGAACATATGAAAAGGTCACGATCTATTCCGAAGGAGAAGATTACGCGCCGCATATTCTATGCTTTTCGTTAAAAGGCATCCGTGGAGAAGTACTGGTACACGCGTTAGAAGAAAAACAGATCTTCATTTCAACAACTAGTGCTTGTTCTTCCCGCAAACATATGGCAAGTAGTACGTTGCATGCCATGCATGTTCCAAACGATTTAGCGACTTCAGCAGTACGTATCAGTTTAGACGAAAGTAATTCGATGGCAGAAGTTGAACAATTTATGATCATATTCAAACAATTATATAAAAAGTTTTCAACAATCAATTAATTCTTGAGGAGTGTTTTTGTGAAATATAGTGAAATCATGGTCCGCTATGGTGAACTGTCAACAAAAGGGAAAAACCGAAAAAGTTTTATCATGCAATTAGCACAAAATGTACGTCAAGCCCTTGGCGATTTTCCAGAAATCAAGATCCATGCTGACCGAGATCGAATGCACTTATTATTGAATGGTGCGGATAGTGAATTAGTTATTCCTAAATTAGCAAAGATTTTTGGTATCCAAAATTTTTCACCGAGTATCCGGATCGAAAAAGATGTGGAACAACTAAAAGCAGCTGTTCAAGAAATCATGAAGGAAATCTACACAGGCAACGAAACATTTAAAATCATTGCAAAACGTAGTGATCATGACTTTGTATTGACAAGTAACGAATTGAATCAAACTCTAGGAAATGCTGTCTTTGATATTTTTCCAGATATCCAAGTACAAATGCGTAAACCAGATATTCCCTTACGTGTAGAGATACGCCGTGATGGCGCCTATTTATCTTATGAGACCATCAAAGGTGCAGGTGGGTTACCAGTAGGAACAAGTGGAAAAGGGATGCTGATGCTTTCAGGTGGTATTGACTCTCCAGTTGCTGGTTACTTTGCGATGAAACGTGGCGTGGAAATCGAGGCTGTCCACTTTGCTAGTCCACCATACACAAGTGAGCAAGCTTTACAAAAAGCAAAAGATCTAACTGGAAAACTGACTCCATATGTTGGAAAAATCGTTTTTATTGAAGTACCTTTTACGGAGATCCAAGAAGAAATCAAGAGAAGTGTACCACAAGGTTATTGGATGACGATTACGCGTAGGATGATGTTGCGTTTAACAGATGAAGTCCGACGCATTCGCCAAGGTTTGATTATCCTGAATGGCGAATCACTTGGCCAAGTAGCGTCTCAAACTTTGCAGAGTATGGTAGCAATCAATGAAGTCACGAATACACCGATCATTCGTCCAGTAGCAACTATGGACAAACTAGAGATCATCGAAGTGGCTGAACGTATCGATACATTTGAATTATCTATCCAACCATTTGAAGATTGCTGTACGATTTTTGCACCACCACAACCTAAAACACGTCCTCGTTTGGATAAAGTCCATCAGTATGAAGAACGTTTAGCAGTCGATGAAATGATCGAGCGAGCATTAGCTGGGTTGAAAATCGAAACGATCCATACAGAAACGACAGAAAAAGCAGCTGAAGAATTTTCTGATTTACTATAGTGAGAAGCTAATAGGCGAAGAATAATCACAAGTAAAAAAGCAATCAGTCTTCAATAAGTAAAATTTGATTTTAGAATGAGGTTGAGACAAAAGTCGTTTAGGTTTGAGAAATCGGAGAGAAAAACGAACAATACGTTTTTTGTATTGCTCGTTTTTTTGAAATTTCTGAAAAACCTGACTTTTGGACGACGTTTATTGGGAATTAGAATCTGCAGCAAACCTGATTTTTTAGATTTTTTCCACATTCTTTCTGTTTATTTAGTCGTAGCATAAGGAAGAGATCGTTTATTTTTTTACAAATGTTGCCCACACAGCGAATAAATGCTAAACTGAGTATGTGAATAAATTAACAAGGAGCTTTGACTATGGGAGAAAAATCAGAAACGTTGCCAAAAGCGACAGCTAAAAGACTGCCTTTGTACTTGCGTTATTTGAATATGCTTAATGATTCTGGCGTTGGCCGTATCAAATCAAATGAATTCAGTAAAATCACGCAAGTACCCTCTGCAACGATCCGCAGAGATTTTTCGTATTTAGGAGAATTAGGGCGCAGTGGTTATGGGTACGATGTCCCTTATCTTATAGAGGTATTTGATCGTATTTTAAATACAGATGAGGAAAAACGGATTGCTTTGGTAGGATACGGAAATCTTGGTAAAGCATTGAAACACAATAATTTTAGAAGAAATGAAAATTTGAATATTGTCTGTGTGTTTGATAATGATCCAGACATTGTTGGAAAAGTGATCGATGGGGAAATGATTTATCCAATCGATCGTTTTACGGAAATAGCAAAAGAAAAAAACGTGGCAGTCGCAATATCGACGGTGCCAAGCAAATATTCACAATCTGCAATTGATAAAATTGTTCAGGGCGGAGTATCAGCAATTTTGAATTTTGCGCCAGATCGAGTAAAAGTTCCCGAACACGTAAATATCCAATACATTGATTTAACGACAGAATTGCAAACACTTATCTATTTTGATGAAAAATATTCAGAAGTATTTGCCTAACAGACGCGTTGCTTTATTCAATAAAAATAAAGCGCTATCTTAAAGTCCTATCTGTGATGTCCACAAATAACTTTTACCACTAGTATAAAAATATGAGAAACTGTTTTCTCTTTTTCATCACTACTGCTCAAATTAAAGGCTTTCTACGACCTGATAGACGGCGTTCGTAAAGCAGATTTTCAATACTAGCTCTGAAAAAAACATGGGGAGCTGTTTTCTCTTTTTCATCGCTACTGCTCAAATCTAAACGTTTTGCTCACGACCTTTTATTGACTTTAATTTCTAACCATTGTAAAATGAAGCATAATGTTGAACAAGAGGAGTAGCTGGTTTAGGTACTTTTAGAGAGAGAACGAATGGGTGGAACGTTCTTAGTAGCAGCTGGTGAAGGTAGCTTGGGAGTTTTTATCTTGAATCTTTTAGTAGGGATAAACGGGTCGTGATCGTTAACTCACATGGAGAGGTAATAGGAGAAACTATTACAAATTAGGTGGTACCGCGTAAATCAATACGTCCTAAAATACGAAAGTATTTTAGGACTTTTTTTATTTTTAAGGAGGAAATCAGTATGACGGAAGAAAAAAATTTATCAACAAAATACAATCCGCAAGAAGTTGAAGCTGGCCGTTATCAAAACTGGTTGGACCAAGATTTGTTCAAACCAAGTGGCGACAAGAAAGCAAAACCTTATTCAATCGTGATCCCGCCACCAAACGTAACTGGGAAACTTCACTTAGGACATGCGTGGGATACGACCTTGCAAGACATGCTGATTCGCCAAAAACGCATGCAAGGTTATGATACTCTTTGGTTACCAGGAATGGACCATGCAGGAATTGCCACACAGGCAAAAGTAGAAGAAAAACTTCGTCAGCAAGGTATTTCTCGTTATGATCTAGGACGTGAAAAATTTGTTGAACAAGTCTGGGAATGGAAAGAAGAATACGCAAGCCATATTCGTGAACAATGGGCAAAAATGGGCTTATCTTTAGATTATAGCCGCGAACGCTTTACTCTAGATGACGGGTTATCAGAAGCTGTACGTAAAGTATTTGTGTCTCTTTATGAAAAAGATTTGATCTATCGTGGTGAATACATCATCAACTGGGACCCACAAGCACGTACTGCTTTATCAGATATCGAAGTTATCCATAAAGATATCGAAGGTGCGTTTTACCACATGAGTTATGAACTTGCTGATGGTTCTGGTGTGGTTGAGATTGCTACGACTCGTCCAGAAACGATGCTTGGAGATACTGCGATCGCCGTTCACCCAGAGGATGAACGATACCAAGAACTGATTGGTAAAAAGGTTATTTTACCTTTAGTAAATAAAGAAATCCCGATTGTTGCGGATGAATACGTAGATATGGAATTTGGAACAGGGGTCGTAAAAATCACACCTGCCCATGATCCGAATGACTTTGAGGTAGGTGATCGTCATGATCTGCCACGGATCAACGTCATGAATGAAGACGGTACGATGAATGAACTAGCTGGTAAGTATCAAGGAATGGATCGTTTTGAAGCACGTAAAGCAATCGTCTCTGATCTAAAAGAAATCGGTCGTCTGATCAAAATCGAGAAAATGATCCATAGTGTTGGTCATTCAGAACGTACAGGCGTAGTTGTGGAACCACGTCTATCAACACAATGGTTCGTTAAAATGGCACCTTTAGCTGAAAAAGCGATGAAAAATCAAGAAACAGAAGATGCTGTAGAATTTTTCCCACCACGTTTCAACCAGACGTTTTTACGTTGGATGGAAAATGTTCATGATTGGGTCATCTCTCGTCAATTATGGTGGGGACACCAAATTCCAGCATGGTACCATAAAGAAACTGGTGAAATGTATGTTGGGATGGAAGCACCAGCAGATAGCGAGAATTGGCAACAAGATCCAGATGTTTTAGATACGTGGTTCAGCTCTGCTTTATGGCCTTTTTCGACTATGGGATGGCCAGACGAAACGAGTGAAGATTACCAACGTTATTTCCCAACAAGTACATTAGTTACTGGGTATGACATCATCTTCTTCTGGGTTAGCCGAATGATTTTCCAAAGTTTAGAATTTACCGATCGTCGTCCATTTGAGAATGTGTTGATCCACGGACTGATCCGTGATGAACAAGGGCGTAAGATGAGTAAATCTCTAGGTAATGGGATCGATCCGATGGAAGTAATCGAAAAATATGGTGCAGATGCCTTACGTTGGTTCTTGTCAAATGGGTCAGCACCTGGTCAAGATGTTCGTTTTAGTTATGAAAAAATGGATGCTTCATGGAACTTCATTAATAAAATTTGGAATGCTTCTCGTTTCGTCATCATGAATATCGAAGGCATGACTGTAGAAGATATTGATCTAACTGGTGAAAAGACGGTGGCTGATCGTTGGATCTTAACTCGTCTGAATGAAACAGTGGCTAAAGTAACAGATTTGTTCGATCATTTTGAATTTGGTGAAGCAGGGCGTCAATTGTACAACTTCATCTGGGATGATTTTTGTGACTGGTACATTGAAATGAGTAAAGAAATCTTGTATGGAGATGACGCAGTTTCGAAACAAACAACTAAAAGCATCTTAGTGCATACGTTAGACCAGATTTTGCGACTATTGCATCCAATCATGCCATTCGTTACAGAAGAAATCTGGCAACATATCCCACATCAAGGAAGCTCATTAGTCATTGCTGACTATCCAGTTGTTCATCCAGAATTTGATGATGAAACAGCTTCTAAGGGAATGGAAGTATTGAAAGAATTGATTCGTTCCGTGCGAAATATTCGTTCAGAAGTCAATACGCCATTATCTAAACCAATTACTTTGTTGATCAAAACAAATGATCCAAAAATCGATCAATTCTTGGCAGAGAATACAAGTTATATTGAACGTTTCTGTAATCCAGAAGAATTGACGATCTCTAGTGATATCGTTGCACCAGATCTAGCGATGTCTGCTGTTTTGACCGGGGCAGAAATCTTCTTACCATTGGCAGGACTGATCAATATTGAGGAAGAAATCAACCGTTTGGAAAAAGAATTAGCTAAATGGACGAGCGAAGTCAAACGTGTCCAAGGCAAACTAGGAAATGAACGATTTGTTTCCAATGCACCTGAAGAGGTCGTTGAAGAAGAGCGTGCCAAAGAAAAAGATTACTTGGAAAAACAAGCTGCTGTAAAAGAAAGAATCCAAAGTTTACGAACGATCCAATAAGTAGGCATCAAAACCGATAAATGCTTATTTTTGGCAAAGATTAGCAAAAAATGTTGAGGTAACCCTTATGGAATTTGCAGCTAGTTCAACTATATCCAGTAGATTCTATAATCGATGGCTAATCATTTCAAAATCAACTTTATTATTCATTTGAATAAGCAACAAAAAGACAAGAGCCTCCTAATTGGTTAGTACAGAAACTAACTTTTAGGAGGCTCTTTACGCATTTTTTATAGGTCTTAATTAAAGTAGAATATAAAAAAGATCATCGAAATTCTTTTAACCAATCTTGAAATATGGAGTGGCTAAATAAGTGCACCAAGTAATTCAAGTCATGGTTGTTTAGAAAGCTGTCACATGAAATACATTTTGGGTGATTGACGATTGCCAGATTTGTGAGGAAAAAGTCATAAGTTTCTACTTGTCGTTCTAGATTCACCATATTATCAAAAGTAATTGCTTCAAAAGAGAAGCGAGAACCAAACCATTGATTCAAATAACCAGCAAGCATGAGATTATGCGGGTTTCCAAAAGTACAGGCAACGGCAATTCGTTTAGCTTGTTGGTGCTGGATGAATAGTTGTACGAGTGTAGTATCATGCACAATCAGATAATAGATCAATTCAAAAAATAAATCATCATTTGCTATTTTGTTTTTAAAAATGAGAAATGCTTGTTTCAATTGTTCAGAAATACTTGAACAAAAACAACCGTTCTGCATAAAAAAATCTAAGACAAAACGTTTTTTGAACGAATTTAATAAATCAGTCCTACCATTCAAAAAATGAATGATCAAATCAACAGTATGAGGTAAAAAAGAATCAGATTGAGCTTGAAAAATCTGATACATTTTCTTTCTCAAATGGAGTAATTCCTTTTTGAACTCTCTTTTTTCTGTTGGCAATATAGGCTGATTTAAATCTGTATAGCAACGGACAAAAAGGTTGTGGATAAAAACTGTATAAGGAATTTTAAACGTTTGCTCAAAACGTTTTTGATTGACTAAGATTTTTGAACAATCCATTTCTTGGTTGGATAAATCAGTCAAGCAACGTGGATAATGCATACTTAGCTTGATCATCACCCATATATATAGTTCGATATGTAGCTCCTCCGGTATCTGTTTCGAGAGGCTGTCGGTAATTTCTTTGATTACTTTTCGTTCTCTAGCTGGAATCAAACTAGTCAGTGAAGGGTATTTTTCGTATAAGAAAGTAGTAAAAAAATGTGCTAAATGATAAAAATCTCCATGAAAGTACAGTGGTGAATTGGAAAGAAAAATATTCTCTTTCTCCAAAAAGCAAATGGTTTGTTTTTTGATACGGCGATACTTCGAGGGATTCAGGTGTAGCTGATCAATCAGTTTATTTGTCTGAGTGAAAGGATGAAAAAATAGGTATTCTAAAAATGCAAAATGGTCGGAACAAGTATAAAAATAAGAATAAATAACAGGGTAGCTGATAATTGTGTTTTTCAATAAGCGGATTTCGTTATTTTTCTTTTTGATCTGTAAAAAAGGAAGCTTGATAAGAAGTTCATCTAAGTAGTTGCATAAAGTTTGTTTAGAGATAAGGCTCACTTTAGCTAGATCATCGAGCGAAATTTTTTGTTTTTCCAACAAAACTTCTAGGATGATGAGCTGAGCACTCTCTTTTTTAGATAATAAAGTATGCATTGTTTCTTCCTCTCTATTTGGTTTGTCTATATAATTATTGATTCTAACAAGAATACACGTATGGCTTACACTTGTTTTTTACAAATCTCAAATTTTTTGAACTCGGCGATTCTTTTTTAAGACTGTTTCCTTTTTCTGTTAATCAGTATTCTTTTTGTTATAATAAAAAAGAATGGGGGAATCGTTAATGAAAATCGAAGAGGCAATTGCTTGGATCCATAGTCGTTTACCTTTTGGATCAAGACCTGGTTTAGATCGAGTGGAGTCATTACTAGAGGTGGTCGGTCATCCAGAAAAAAAAGTCAAAACAATCCATATAGCAGGAACGAATGGGAAAGGGTCAACAGTCACTTATCTTAGATGCTTATTAGAAGAGGCTGGTTTGACTGTAGGAACCTTTACTTCCCCATATATTGAATCATTCAATGAAAGAATTTCGATCAATGGACAAGGTATTCCTGACCAAGATCTGATCGGATTAGTAAATAAATATCAGCCATTAGTGGAACAGTTAGATCGTTTTGAAGCTGTTTCTGGGATCACTGAGTTCGAAACATTGACAGCCATGGCATTTGATTATTTTTTAAATAAAGAAGTGGATGTAGCGATCATAGAAGTCGGGTTAGGTGGATTGTTTGATTCGACAAATGTGGCTGTACCAATGCTTACGGGTATTACTACAATTGGCTTGGACCATACGGATATCTTGGGCGAAACGATTGAAGAAATTGCTGCACAAAAAGCAGGGATCATCAAACAAGGGATACCTGTTGTAACTGGGAATATAGAGAAACGCGCGTTAGAAGTAATCAAAAAACAGGCAAAGCTTAGAAATGCCCCTCTTTTTGCCTATGATGATGCGTATCATGTGGAATACAAACATCCTGCAGAAAGTTGGGGCGAACAATTTACATTTATTAACGACCATGGCAAGATGACACGTCTGACGACCTCAATGATCGGGCAGCATCAAGTAGAAAATGCAGGAATGGCTATCGAATTATATCAAATTTACTGTTTGAAAGAAAAAATCCCATTTCGTGAAAAAGAAATCATCAAAGGACTAAAACGTGCCCATTGGCCTGGTCGCATGGAAAAATTGAATAATGAACCCTTAGTAGTTTTAGATGGTGCCCATAATGCACACGCTATTAAACGATTGGTGCAAAATTTAAAAAAAGAATTCAAAGAATACCATATCAATGTGCTTTTTTCTGCATTAAGAACGAAGAATGTGGAAAGTATGATCGAACAATTGAAGAAGGTCCCTAATATCCATATTTACTTAACAACTTTTGAACATCCAAAAGCAATCGAGTTGAGTAATGTTTCAGATTTAGTGGATGACAAAGTATCAATCGTTTCATTATGGCAATTTGGATTAGCAGAGATATTAGAAAAAATGACAGATGAAGATGCTTTAGTTGTGACTGGTTCGCTTTACTTTATTTCAGATGTACGAAATCTATTATTACAATTAGGAGGAAATGATGAATTATAAATCAGTGATTTTTGATATGGATGGCTTGCTGTTTGATACTGAGATCGTTTATTACGAAGCAACACAGGTAGTGGCTGATCGCTTTGGATTTCCTTATGATAAAGAACTCCACTTGAAATTCTTAGGCGTGTCTGATGAAGAAGTTTGGGCAAACTATCACCGTATTTTTGCTGACTTTGGGAAAGATACTGTCCAACGATTTATAAAAGAAGCATATAATGAAACTATCCAACGATTTTCACAGGGAGAGGTGGCACTGAAACCTGGTGTGATGGAACTATTGGATTTTTTGGAAGAACATAAAATACCAAAAGTTGTTGCCTCAAGTAATCAACGGAAAATCATTCAGTTGCTTCTTGAAAAAAATCAGTTGACTGGGTATTTTGAAACAATCATTTCGGCTGAAAATGTCCAACGAGCAAAACCAGATCCAGAAATCTTCTTAGTGGCAAATGAATACTTAGGCACGAAAAAGCATGAAACACTTATTCTGGAAGATTCACAAAACGGCATACTAGCTTCTGCACAAGCGAATATACCTGTCATCATGGTTCCTGACCTGTTGCTTCCATCCGAAGAACTAAGACAAAAAACAGTAGCTGTTTTATCTTCCTTACATGAAGTACCTCAAATGATGAAAAAATAAAAAAAATTGCCCCTTTTTTTCGTATCTTATTGTGTGAAGAGAAAAAGGGGGTTTTTTATGGAGAAAAATTTGATGCGCACGGTACCAATGACTTCACTACCTAGAGAAAGAATGCTGATATATGGAGAAAAATCATTGTCTGACCAAGAATTACTAGCGATTTTACTGCGCACGGGTCAACATCCTTTTAATGTTTTAGAAGTAACAGGACATCTATTAAAAGCATTTGGCGGATTGGCTCTCTTGCGACAAGCTACGCTTTCTGAACTAGAAAAAGTAAGAGGGATCGGACAAGTAAAAGCTCTTGAAATAAAAGCACTGATCGAACTAGGTACTCGGTTTCATGCTGAACAGGTACAGGTCAATCCTAAGATCCGTGCAAGTGTTGAATTAGCAAAACAATTGATCTTAGAGATGAAAGATTATCAGCAAGAACACTTAGTCTGTATCTATTTAGATACGAAGAACCAAGTCATATTGAAAAAAACGCTGTTCATCGGTTCCTTGAATCAGACCATTGCGCATCCAAGAGAAATTTTTCATTACGCTGTTCGTTATTCTGCAGCTAGACTGATTCTTGTGCATAATCACCCATCTGGAATATATAAGTTAGTACACATAAATTATATAAGGAAATTTGCTGTTATATTGCCATCTGGAAATACTATTATGTCATCGATAATTGAACGCCATAATGCATTTTTTTCTTCTTTCGAAGATTCTGTATAAATTTCATCGAATTCTTTTGATAGAATAAACTCGACATTTTTTATATCTATTTTAGCTGGCTCTACTTCAATTTCATTTAATTCTTTCATTAAAGCTTCTCGATCTTTTTTGTATTCCTCTAAGTCTATAACTTCATTCAAGTAGGCTTTCTTCAATCTATCTAATTTATTCTCAATATTTTTCTTACTATTTTTCTTTTTAATAATCTTTGGTTGTTTTTTTGAATAGTTTATTTGTATTTGTTCAAATTTTTGTTTAGTAGCTTCAAAAATATAACGTTCTAAATTTTTTTCGTAAAAAGCGTGCTTATTTGTGCAACGTAATTTATTATTTCTTCGTTTTACACATCTATAACAAGTCCTTTCGTATATAGATTCTGTACCGTCTTTTTTCTTATATCTTGCTTTAATAGTTTGACCAGCTACTGATCCCTGACAGTCAGAACATTTTAATAAACCTTTAAAAATGTAATCGCGTTTTGCATTTGTTTTTAAATTTTTAGGTAATGCTTTTTGAACAGCATAAAAAAGTTTTTTATCAATAATAGGAGGACAGTAATTTTTATTATTTCTTAATTCACCAATGTATTTTTTGTTCGTCAACATATTTTTAACACTTTGATAATCTCTAACGATTCCATACTGAGAGCCTAAATAATAAACAGTTTTTCTTAAACTACCACTAGAAAGAAAGTAGTTGAATATATCTATCACGATAGGAGCATCATCATTTATTACTAATTTCTTATTTTCTATAGAGTAGCCTAACGGAGTTTTCCCGCTTACTACTTCACCTTGTATAATTTTATTTGCCATAACAGCTTTGATGCGTTCCGAATCAATTTGGGCTTCCAATTCAGCAAAACTCATTACTTGTGCAATGAAAGTTCTGCCGTACGCTGTAGTTGTATCATAATATTGTTGTGAAACAGCATTCCAAGAAACATTGTGTTTTTCTAAAATTTCTTGAGTGTTTAAATAATGTCGTAGATTTCTAAACCATCTATCTAATTTTGTAAATAAAATTATATCTATTTTATTTTCTTTTACATCTTGTAATAGTTTTTGAAATTCATCGCGATTTATTTTTTGACCAGAAATACCACCGTCTACATATTCATTAACTACTTTCAAATCCTTGTGTTGTTCGATATATTCATAGAGGGTTTCTTTTTGTTCTCTAAGACTATCTCCATGTTTGGCTTGTTGTTCAGTTGATACTCTCATATATAATGCTACTCGTTTCATGTTATCTCCTTTCGAATGTATGTTCTTATTAGTTGTAAAAGAAAAGCCCGAAGGCTTTTCTTTAATCATTTAAATGTTGTATTGCATAGTTAGCTTCTTCTGGAGTAAATTTTTCTCCAGCATCAGAAGTTAATTGATCTCTAATT
>NZ_QPTY01000042.1:0-27046 GCF_005236045.1 Enterococcus sp. VV15 | reverse complement strand
TTGTGGTTAAAAACATTGTACCGTAAAAGGGCTGTTACATGGCCTTTTATCTTTTACACAATTATATGGACTTTATCATGTTTTTTCTATAAAAAATTATTTTTCTAAAAATAAATCTTGATTTTTAGTTTTAATACTTCTGCCATAGCTGCTTATATGCTAAAGTAATGAAGAAAAGGAGAGATAGAAGATGATATTTGATTCTCATACCCATCTAAATGCGGAACAATTCAATGACGATATTCCAGAAACGATTGAACGCGCAAACGAATTGGGCGTGACTAAAATGGCTGTTGTGGGCTTTGATACGCCAACCATCGACAAATCACTGCAGCTTAGTCACGATTATTCAAACATATATAGTATTATCGGCTGGCATCCAACAGAAGTAGGTAGTTATACAAAGGAAGTCGAAGAAAAATTACAAGAGCAGTTAACAACGCCAAAAGTTGTTGCACTAGGAGAAATCGGTCTGGACTATCATTGGATGGAAGACCCTAAAGAGGTCCAAGATAGAGTTTTTCGTCGACAAATAGCGATTGCGAAAGAAATGAATTTGCCAATCAGTATCCATACAAGGGAAGCACTTGAAGATACGTATGCGATTTTAAAAGAGGAAGATATTCGTGATATTGGCGGGATCATGCATAGTTTCAGCGGAGATTTTGAGTGGGCAAAGCGATTCCTCGATTTAGGCATGCACATCTCATTTAGTGGAGTCGTAACGTTCAAAAAAGCGACAGATGTGCAGGAAGCAGCCATGAATGTGCCGCTTGATCGCTTGTTAGTAGAAACAGATGCTCCTTATTTGGCACCAGTCCCTTATCGTGGAAAACGAAATGAACCGGGATATACTCGTTATACTGTTGAAAAAATTGCAGAATTACGAGGACTAACGCTGGAAGAAGTTGCTGGACATACATGGAAAAATGCACATCGTCTATTTAGGTTAAATGAAAATGACTAAGTTAAAAATCCAAGAAATCATCGTCGTTGAAGGAAAAGACGATACTAGAAGACTTCAAGAGGTAGTGGATGCTGACACGATCGAAACTATCGGTTCAGCGATCAACGAAGATATTTTGATGCAAATCGAACATGCCCAAGAAACACGAGGGGTCATCATCTTCACCGATCCAGATTTTTCGGGAGAAAAAATTCGGAAAACGATCATGGAAGTCGTGCCACAAGCCAAACATGCATTTTTACCGCGCAAACAAGCACGTCCACGTAAACAGGGAAGTCTTGGTGTAGAACATGCAAGTGATGAAGCAATATTAGAAGCCTTGAAAAAGGTCGTGACTCCTGCTGAGGAAAAAAAAACTACTGAGATCACTAGACAGATTCTTGTTGCTCATGGTTTAATAGCTGGAGCGAAAGCAAAAGAAAAACGCGAAAAATTAGGGGATGAATTGCGGATTGGTTATACCAATGGTAAGCAATTGGAAAAACGTTTGAAGATGTTTCGGATCACCCCAGAAGAATTTGTACAAGCAATGAAAAAAGTGGAGGAACAACATGAGTGAATACCGTGATATTGCGACACCCTCTAGAACAAAAGAGATCTTATTGAAACACGGTTTTTCGTTTAAAAAAAGTTTAGGACAAAATTTTTTGACTGAACCGAATATTTTAAGAAAAATCGTAGAAACGGGTCAAATCAATGAAGAAACGAATGTTATCGAAGTAGGCCCAGGAATTGGTGCTTTAACTGAGCAATTAGCCAGAAATGCCAAACAAGTCGTTGCTTTTGAAATCGATGATCGTTTGATTCCTGTATTAGAAGATACACTGGCTCCTTATCCGAATGTGACTGTGGTCCATCAAGATATTTTGAAAACTGATTTACAACAGGCCACTATGGACTATTTTGACACAGAATTGTCGTTGAAAGTGGTTGCTAATCTTCCATATTACATTACCACGCCAATTATGATGCATTTTTTGGAGTCAGAGTTGGTCGTTGATGAAATGGTCGTGATGATGCAAAAAGAAGTTGCAGATCGGATCTCTGCTCAACCAGGAACCAAAGCATATGGCTCTTTGTCCATCGCTGTACAATACTACATGGAAGCTAGCGTAGCATTTATCGTTCCAAAAACAGTATTTGTTCCTCAACCAAATGTTGATTCAGCTATTTTGAAGTTGACGAGAAGAGCAGAACCAGCGGTCAAAGTGACCAATGAAAAAGCCTTTTTCCGATTGACGAAGGCTGCTTTTCAACAAAGAAGAAAAACATTGTGGAATAATTTACAGGCAACCTATGGGAAAGAAGAAGAAACGAAGGCTTGGCTAACTAGAAGTTTGGAAAAAGCGAATATCGATCCAAAACGCCGAGGAGAAACATTATCTTTAGAAGAGTTTGCAACATTAAGTAATGCGCTGGAAGAAAATTAAAAAGTACATCAAGCGGAAATATTTTGATAACCAGAAAATCGTAACGAAAGATTTCCGTCTACAGAAGAGGGCGAGACAAAAGTCGTTTAGGTTTGAAAAATTCGAGAGAAAGAGCGTGGGACAAAAGTAAGAAACACTTTTGTCTCATTTTTTAAAAACGAATAAACGGTGAGAGCAGAAGCAACTCCTTCAGAAATAAACCGAAATTCACAAAAATTTGAAAAGCAATTTTCGTTGATTTCTTCTTATTTCTCGGAGTAAAACACTTCTGTCCCAGCCTCTTTTTTGAAATTTCCGAAAAACCTGACTTTTGGATGCCATTTATTCGAGAGTCTGCAGTAAAACTGATTTTTAGATTTGTCCCACATTCTTTCCTACGTTTAGTCAAGTACTTTTTTCTATTGGTTTTTATCAAGAAAAAAGTATACGAAATAAGCCTAATAAATTAGAAATTTTTTTATTAGGTAGGCTATAATTCTAGATAAGGATACATTCCTTATTGGTTGTTAGAGGCCGTATATGAATAATCATACGGACTTGAATGTCGTACCATCGAATGGAGACATTTCAAGAGCTTGTTGATGCAGGCGATGAGCGCAACCTTATGCTTTTTGGGCGAAGGTTGCGTTTTTAGTTTATAGTAATAGTCCATCAGATGATTGGACCCCGCCGCTTGTTGCTGAATCATGTTTATCATAATAAAATACAAATTTTTTCGGGCCTTCGGATTCCCATGTTTATTCATGTGTTCTTTGGCTGTATATTTTCCAGATTGATATCTTCTGGTATCAACACCGACGAAAGCGTTCAATTGCTTATGAGAAGAAAAACGCCGAATATCCCCTAATTCACCAATAATGAGCCCTGAAGAAAGTTCACCAATTCCAGGGATACTTTGATAGAAATCAAATTCTATTGTTTGTTTCGCAATTTCAACTAGCTGTTTGGCGAGTTGTTCTTTTGTTACAAGCAATTGTTGGGCATAATACACGACTTTTTGAACAGAAATACTTTGTCCAGATTCTGCTGGATAAGAATTTTGCGCAAGTGAAAGTAAGGTTTGTGCTTTAGCCAAGGATTTTTGATCGGAGATTTTTTTATCTGCATTTTTCTTTAACACATTTTTTACCTTGGTTTGGCTTAAGTGTGCCAAGTAATCAGGGTGGGGAAAAGTTCGACAAGATTTAAGGCGAGTTTTGATAACCTGTTCGTGAAAAGTGTTTCCAACTATGGGAAAGTCAATTGTAAAGCGGTATGCAGGTTCATTCTCGTGCGTTTAATGTTCCTTTCAATTTGTTGATAAAAGCATGCAAAATCGCGTGTTTGTTTATAGACTTCTGTTTGAGATTGTTTTGGTTGCCACAAAAATTGACCGTGTGTTTGTGCCAGCCGATGGGTATCTCGTTTATCCGTTTTGACTGAATGTAAGTCAATATTCAGTTGTCTTTTCGCTTTTAAAGGGTTTAATAAACGATAGGCTAAATGATGCTTTTGACAAAAAGTTTCAATGACTCTTGAATAAACCCCCGTTGCTTCAAAAACGATTTGTGGTCGTTCTGGAAGAGCATAAATTTTTTGAAGAAGTGCATTGAAATGTGTTTTATCGTGAAGAATTTCTTGTTCAAAAAGACAAGTATTTTCATGATAAATAACGACATAACTTTTTCCCATTGAGATATCTAAAGCAAGTACATACATAATTTTCATCTCCTAAGACGTATTGAAAGGTTCTTCACTGCTTCATTTCGTTTCTAATTTCCTTTACACGGGTTCGAAGCTCCAACATACTTAAACCAGGTTTTAAAATGACAGTGAAGGAGACCGTTTTTTGTTTGGGACTCGTAGTCCAAGAAAGTGTGGTCGGTCTTTCTTTTACAATAAACTATACGCTTAAAAGAGTATTAGAGGGTAATTTCATCCGTTGATGAATTTACCCTCTAATCTTAGTATGTTTTTCTTTTATTGAACTAATTTCATGATTATTCATTTTTTCGGCGTATGTGTCTTGACACGTTTTGTAGTTAAAGGTAAAATAAGACGATATTTATGTGTCAAGACATGTTAGGAGAGTGAAAAATGAAAAAAAATTCAGTACGAACACTTACGATTTCTGCATTATTAATTGGCATGGGTGTGATTATCCCGATGGTGATGCCTAAAATCATGATTCCACCAGCATCTTTTACATTAGCATCCCATGTGCCATTATTTATTGCCTTATTTTTTTCACCTGGTGTAGCAATTGTTGTTGCATTAGGTACAACATTCGGTTTCTTTTTATCTACACCATTCATTATTGCATTACGTGCATTATCGCATCTAGTATTTGCCGTTATTGGGGCATGGTACTTACAAAAAAATCCAGGAATCGTTTTGAAAGACGGTCAAGTGACATTAGCAAATTGGCGTTTTCAAAGTTTTAATCTGGTGATCGGCATCATCCATTCGATTACTGAAATGTTAGTCGTCAGCGCCTTCTTCTTTATGGGGAATATGCCTGAAACGTATTATTCAGGTGGTTATTTTTACACCGTATTTATTTTGATGGGTGTGGGTGGCCTGATCCATAGTTTAGTAGATTATAATATTGCTTACTTTGTTGCAGGGACATTGAGCAAATATTTCGATATCCCAATATTTACTAAAGCAAAACAATTAGAAAAAAAAGAAATCATTGGCAAGACAGTTAAAAAAGTCGCTTAAAATGATCAGCTGATCATCAAAAGAACGGTACAAGAGTTATCCTGTGCCGTTCTTAAAGGGGGCGATTCTAAGGTAAAGTAATTACTTCTTCTGTATCTTTATCAAAGAAATGACCTTTACTGATATTGAAGGCTAGATCCACCATTTCACCTGGTTTATGGAAATCACGCGCATCGACTTTAGAAATAAATTCAGTAGAACCTGTCTTAGTATAAAGCATTGTTTCCGCACCAAGTAATTCTGAAACGACAACTTCAGAGTTGACCACGGCTTCTGGAGAAGCTTCTAAAGCGACTTGCTCGCTGTGGATGTCTTCTGGACGGATACCGAAGATGACTTCTTTTCCTTCATAACCTTTTTCAACTAAAACTTTATTTTTTCCTTCAGGTATTTTCAATTTCAAACCATGGCCATCTGAGATCACGCCATTGTTCAAAGTCACATGGAAGAAGTTCATTGCAGGTGAGCCAATAAAGCCAGCTACGAACATATTGACAGGAGTGTCATATACTTCTTTTGGTGTACCAATTTGTTGGATGAAACCATCCTTCATGATAACGATACGGTCAGCCATCGTCATTGCTTCCGTTTGGTCATGGGTCACGTAGATCGTTGTTGTTTCTAAACGTTGATGTAATTTCGCAATTTCTGCACGCATGGCAACCCGTAATTTTGCATCTAAGTTTGACAATGGTTCATCCATCAAGAATACTTTTGCATCACGGACGATTGCTCGACCCAATGCGACACGTTGGCGTTGTCCACCAGATAATGCAGCTGGTTTACGTTTCAAATATTCAGTCAATCCTAGGATCTCTGCTGCATTTTCTACCCGTTTTTTGATATCTGTTTTGTCATATTTTCGCAATTTTAGACCGAATGCCATGTTATCAAAAACAGTCATGTGAGGGTAGAGGGCATAGTTCTGGAAAACCATCGCGATATCACGATCTTTCGGTGCTACATCATTCATGACTTTCCCACCAATGTTCAGTTCACCTTCTGAAATATCCTCTAGACCCGCGATCATTCTCAGTGTTGTTGATTTCCCACAACCGGAAGGCCCAACAAAAACGATGAATTCACGATCATCGATCGATAAATTGAAGTCGGTTACAGAATAGTTCTCTGCGTTGTCATATTTCTTGTATACATGTTTTAATGCCATTTCTACCATTTGTCATTCCACGCTTTCTATTAGTTTTATTCGTTAAACAAATTATATGTGAAAGCGTTATCTTTTTTCTATGTCACATTGAACAACAATTGATTTAAATTTTGGTCAATGTGCTCATCTTTGATGTAAAATGAAAAGGGACACATTTTTTGGCAAGAAGAAGGAGTGATAGAGATGAAAATCGCGTTGATCGCGCATGACCGAAAGAAACCGATGATGGTCAAATTAGCAACAGCTTATCAAGCAATATTGGAAAGACATGAACTTTTCGCTACGGGCACTACTGGTGCGAAAATCACAGAAGCAACTGGCTTGAAAGTCCATCGTTTTAAATCTGGGCCATTAGGGGGAGATCAGCAAATTGGTGCGATGATTTCTGAAGATGAATTGGATTTAGTGATTTTTTTACGGGACCCATTAGCAGCTCAACCACATGAACCAGATGTTACTGCACTGATTCGTTTATCCGATGTCTACGAGATTCCGCTTGCAACAAATATTGGCACTGCAGAAGTACTCCTGAGAGGATTAGAAGCTGGTTTTTTAGATTTCCGTAAAGTCGTGCATGAGTTAGAAAAGCGTCCATTATCTTTTTGATAAAATTCGGTATTTTTAAAGTATAATGCCATTTGGTACAGAAACATGTCGTCTAATCACGAACTTAGAAATAGGTATATTTGAAAATATATGTTTTTTTATTTACAGTGACTAGTGAACTATGCTATAGTTTGCCTGGGAATGATTTCCCAAAATAATCAGAGTAGGAAATAAAGCGTTAAGTGCTGAGAGGATGGGATGTTGCCTCTTTGACGAAGGACTGAATTGTTCGCGGTTTTATTTTCGCATTCGCTGCATGTATTGTGTAGCAGCTCTTAAAGGAGATGCTAGGAAATGAAGAAAAATAGATTAGACGCACGTATGATCGCTATTATGGGATTGTTGATCGCCTTGATGGTCACCCTATCCCGATTAGTCTCGATCGAAACACCTTTTATTAAGATCAGTGTGACCTTTATTCCACAAGTGATCATGGGGATTTTGTTTGGTCCTTTCTGGTCAGGGATTGGAGCGGTATTAGCTGACTTAGTAGGAATGGCATTATTTTCAAAAACAGCCTTCTTTATTGGATTTACATTGAATGCCTTTATCGAAGGAGCAATCTATGGTTTCTTTTTTTATCGAAAAGAAATCACTTGGAAAAATGCGATCTTAGCTACCTTGAGTGTCACGTTGATCATCAACTTGATTTTGACGCCGTTATGGCTAGCGATGATGTACCACGTACCATTATTTAGTTGGGTCGTTTGGGCACCTCGTCTCTTAAAAACAGTGATTTGGATCCCTCTACAGTCCATAGCGATTTATTATGTTGGACGAAGTATTCCA
Source organism: Enterococcus sp. VV15 (assembly GCF_005236045.1). Taxonomy (NCBI): domain Bacteria; kingdom Bacillati; phylum Bacillota; class Bacilli; order Lactobacillales; family Enterococcaceae; genus Enterococcus; species Enterococcus sp. VV15. The sequence goes on along the minus strand of NZ_QPTY01000042.1, from coordinate 19,383 downwards.
TATAAAAAGATATTAAATAGTTTAACTATTCATGCAAAATAAAAAAACAAGCAGTCTTCCCATCCCAGAAGACTGCTTGTTTTTTATTATTGTTTTGTAAATTGTGCTTGGTATAACTGATGATAGTAGCCATTTTTTTGTAGCAGTTCATCATGAGTACCCATCTCGACGATTGCCCCTTGGTCCATTACAAGGATCTGGTCGGCGTTTTTGATTGTTGAAAGACGGTGAGCAATGACGAAACTGGTTTTTCCTTGCATCATGGCGAGAAAAGCATTTTGGATTTTCTTTTCGGTCAATGTATCGACTGAACTGGTCGCTTCATCTAAGATCAGCATAGGCGGATTACTGATCATTGTACGAGCAATGGTCAATAGTTGTCTTTGTCCATCAGAGATTTTAAGGCCTTGTCCGCCAATTTTAGTATCTAATTTTTCTGGCAGACGTTCGACAAATTCATACATGTAAGAAGCTTTTAAGGCTTGATTGATTTCCTCATCACTAGCGTCTGGCTTGCCGTACTGAAGGTTTTCTCTTAATGTACTGTCAAATAACCAAGTGTCTTGTAGGACCATACCAAAGCTTTTTCGTAAAGTATCTCTTTGGATATGTCTGATGTCATAGTCGTCAATAGTGATATAACCAGAAGTGGTCTCATAAAAACGCATCAACAAGTTGACTAACGTTGATTTTCCTGCACCAGTTTTTCCTACGATCGCAATTGTTTGACCTGGTTCAGCTTTGAAGTTGAAATTTTCGATCAGACGTTGTTTTGGTTCATAGGAAAAAGAAACATGATTGAAGACGACTTCTCCTTTGATCGTGTCTGGATTCAAAGCATACGCATCTGGATCATCAGGTGTTTCTTCAGATTGGTCAATCAATTCAAACGCTCGTTCTAAACCAGAAAAAGCTGTCTGTATTTGAGTAGTGATACCCGAAAGCTCAATGAACGGTTTTGAAAATTGACTGGAGTAGATCGTAAAGCTTGAAATCACACCGACAGTGATTGCTGACCCGCTTCTTAGCGCAAGCAATCCACCCACTAAACCGATAGATAGATAAGCCATATGATCAATAAAACGTGAAGAAGGATTGGTTAATGAAGATGAAAATTGAGCACGTTGGCCTTTCTCATAGAGATCTGCGTTCAATACTCTAAATTGTTGCTGATTCACTTCTTCTTGTTGGAAAGCTTTGATTATCTTTTGATTTCCGATTCTTTCGGTAACGAATCCAGAGATGTTTCCAATGATCTTTTGTTGATTGTCGAAATCATTTTGAGAAGCTCGAGCTACGATCCAACTAACCAGAAAGATGATTGGCGTCGAACAAACAACCACCAAAGTCAACAAAGGACTTAATCTTAACATAAAGATAAAGGATAAAACGATAATCGCTACACCTGCGAATAATTGGTTGAAGGCGGCTGATATTGCAATGGAGATGTTGTCCATGTCATTTGTAAAACGACTGACGATATTCCCATGAGAATTTTGATCGTAGTAGCGAAGGGGCAATTTATTCAGACGAGCAAATGCATCTTTTCTAAGTTTAGCTACTGAAAGATAAGCCAGACGGTTACTCAAGACCTGGATCAGCCACTGACTGACTACATTGATCAAAACGATACCGCCAAATAGTAACAGTAAGTGGAAAAGCTTAGTGAATCTTACCTGACCGACACCAATCATTTGATCGATACTTTGACCAATCTGTAAGGTCATAACAACAGTCGCGATCCCATTTATGATTCCTAACAGGATAGCTAACCAAATGTCTTTAGAATAAGACGTAAGATAAGGAACAAAACGTCTAAGGATTTTCCAAGAGATTTTTTTTGTTTTCATACTATGCTTCCTCCTGTGAGGCGACGATTTCGCGGTATTCTGCTGAATGCGCTAGTAGGTCTTCGTGAGTACCTTGAGCCACGATTTTTCCTTGATCCATTACTAAAATCGTATGTGCTTCTTGAATCGAGCGGATCCGTTGCGAGATAATGATCACGGTGCTGTCCAATGAAGTTTGTAACGCTTTTCTCAGATTAAGATCGGTTTGATAATCGAGAGCGCTCAACGAATCATCTAGGATAAGCAATTCTGGTTTGGCGATCAATGCACGTGCGATGGTTAGTCGCTGCTTTTGTCCACCGGAAAAATTCTTTCCGTTCTCCATTACTTTAGTATCCAAACCTTTAGGGAGTTGGCGAACGAAATCTTCTGCTTGTGCAATCCGTAAAGCTTCCCAACATTCTTCATCGCTAGCTTCTTGTTTTCCCCATTGTAGATTTTCACGAATCGTTCCAGTAAACAAGACAGAAGTCTGTGGTACTTGTGAAATTTGGTGTCTTAAAGAATCAAGGTCCCAAGAACGTACATCGACTTCGTCAAAGGAAATAGCACCAGCGCTAACATCATAGAAGCGAGGGATCAATTGAGTCAATGTGGTTTTCCCGCTACCAGTAGGACCAATGATCCCAAGGACTGTCTTTCTTTTTAGCTGGAAGGTGATATCTTGTAAGGCTAAGCCAGAATCTGGTGTATAGCGAAAATCAACATGATCGAATTGGATCATATTCTGAGAGTGGAAATCAGGAATGAGAGGTTCAGCGGAATCAACAATGGTATTTTCTGTGGCTAACACTTCTTTGATTCGATTTCCTGAAGCTTCGGCTCTTGTAAAAATGACCACTAGATTAGAGACGACGATTAGTGCCAATAACATTTGATTCATATAATTGATCAAGGCTAAGACTTGTCCCTGTTGTAAATTACCAATGTTGACTTTGATTCCCCCCACGGTCAATAGACAGATGATCCCCACGTTCATAATCAAAGTGGTTGCAGGAGATAATAGAGCAGAAATATTCGAAACACGAAGATAATTCTTCGCCAGATCATCAGTGTCGTTATTGAATGTATCGATTTCTGTAGCTGTACGAGAAAATGCACGGATCACACGTACACCACTTAGATTTTGACTAACAGTTGCGTTTAGGCGATCTAGTTTTTCTTGTACCTTTTGATAAAGAGGAATTGTTTTTTTGATAATAAAATATAAAATAACTGAAAAAATAGGTAATAGTGCTAAGAAAAATAAGCCCACTTCCCAATCAATGACAAATGCCATGGCTACTGAGCCGATACTTAAAAAAGGAGCACGGATCAACAAACGGATGACCATTGCGAGAGCCAGCTGTAATTGGTTGATATCATTTGTCATTCGTGTGATCAGCGTATCTGTTCCAAAGTGGTTCAGTTCACTATGTGAAAATGAATTGATTTTTTTGATTAGCTGATTGCGCAGTTCGGTACCGAAGCCTTGGGAAGCAACCGATGCGTAATATTGACAGATGATGGCACAAACTAAGCCAATCACTGACATAGCGATCATCCAGACCCCCATTTTGATAATCATTCCTCGATCGTTCATTTTAAGTCCATTATCGATCAAAGACGCCATCAAAAGAGGCAGGATCAATTCGAACACAGCTTCAAAGAACTTGAATACTGGGCCTAAAATGATCTGTTTACGATAATCTTTTGCATAACGTAATAATTGAATCATATGATTCCTCCTAACAAAGTTTTCAGCTAATCACTATCTAGAAAAGAAGCAATGTTTTTTTAGCTGCTTAAACATATTGGATATCAATAAAGATATCTAAATAAATTCATTCCTATATATAAGTAGGTACTCTCACATTGTAGCTTATGAAATTTAGAATGAAAAGTGAACAAGCCTTTTCATAAATGAAACTTTAAAGTGAATTTAACGTTTTTGCTGATTGTTCCGCTTTTTTTGAATCAATGATGAAAAAAACAAAATCTTTTATTGACAAAATGAATGCGTTTTCTATTATTGGAGAGAGGTGAAAAAAATGCTAAAAAAAGAAATTCTGACTTATTTAGAGAATCAAACTGCTTTTATCGATATCGATCAGATAAGCGATGTGTTTACAGCGAAGAAATTGGCAGAATATTTCAACGTGAAACGAAATACGATCAGCCATTATTTAAATCAATTAAATGAGGAAGAGTTGCTAGTAAAAGTGAATTCACGACCGGTTTATTATTTTCATAAAAGTGCGTTTGAACATCAATTTTTTCCTTTAAGCAAGACGTTCTATTCTTCGACAAATAAAATAAAGGAAGAAAAACCAATATTTGCGCGCAGTAAAGATTTATTTTCATTAGTGATCGGTCATGACGCCAGTCTCAAAGAAAGTATCGAGCAAATCAAAACAGCTCTTTTTTATCCTGATGGGGGACTTCCCGTCTTGCTTACAGGAGAAAGTGGAACTGGTAAAAGCTATCTTGTAAACATTATTTATCAATATTGTTTGGAATATGATCTGCTGACAGAAAATGCCCCCCTCATCACATTGAATTGTGCGCAATATGCGGATAATCCAGAATTGTTAACAAGTAATCTATTTGGTCATGTCACAGGTGCTTATACAGGCGCAGTTCAAGATAAAATAGGTGCATTTGAGGCCGCAGATGGAGGTATCCTATTTTTGGATGAAGTCCATCGATTAAGTCCAGAAGGACAAGAAAAGTTGTTTACGTATTTAGATAAAGGAATCATCTATCGCATGGGAGATACGAACCATGCAAGAAAAGTCGATGTTCGCTTGTTCTTTGCAACAACAGAAGAAGTAACAAGTCATTTTCTCCACACTTTTACACGTAGGATACCGATCAAAATCGACTTACCTTCTTTAAAAGAACGGCGAAAAGAAGAACGACTGGAATTGATCTATTCCTTTTTTTTAGCTGAACAGCGAAAAATCAAGTATCCCATGAAAGTAAGTGGACAAGTACTGACGATTTTATCGAATCAGGATTTTAGCGGCAATATCGGAGAATTGAAGAATAACGTCAAGGTTGCGGTAGCAAAAGCATTCGCAGAGCAGATAGAAGAAGATAGGCTATGTATCAAACTGCAACATTTGCAAAAATATCTCTTAACGCTTTCTCCCAATAATAATTCGACCCAATCAGCTGTATGGATCACTGATAAACAGAACCTTGAATATTTAATGGAAAAAAGGCAGCCAGAACAAGAGCGGATCATTCGTTGTTTTGAAGAGTTGCTTTTGACTTTCAAAAAAAGTGGTACCTCTTTGAACAATTGCGAGGATAAATTAAAAGAAGAAGTTGTGCATTTATTTGATTTTTTGCTCTTTGAGACAAGCCGACAAGAAAAGCATGAATTACTGGTCTATTGGATGCATACGATCCGTGAAACGCTGAAACAGATGGAAAGTGCCTATCAAATCAGATTTGATGGGAACACCGTGTATGCATTAAGTTATTATCTGTATCAGCGTAGTACAGTCAAATGGCTACCAGATGAAGAAGAAATCCTTCAATTAATGAAGGGACTATCCCAGCAATTGGAGTTGCTTTATCCAGCTAATTATCAGTATGCTACGCGTATTTTGGAGTTGACGCATTCAAAACTAGATTTAGATAGCACGTTGTTGGATAAAATAATTTTAACGATCTATCTGAAACGGACAAAATGGTCAAAAGAGCAAAGTATCCCCAAAGCGATCATAGCCGCACACGGGTATGCAACAGCTAGTAGTATGGCAAATGTCGCGAATCGTTTATTAGGACAAGATCTATTTGAATCATTTGACATGCCACTAGATGTGACGCCACAACAAATTGCGAATGAAATCATTGATTACAGTAACCATCATGATCTATCGAACGGCTTGATCATCCTAGTGGACATGGGTTCTTTGAAGGAAATCTATCAATTATTTAAAGATCAAGTATTTGCACCGATCGTGATCTTGAATAATGTGACGACACCCTTAGCGATCACGATCGGTGAAAAAATGCAGAACCTTTTAGATCTAAAGACGATCGTTCAGCAAGCCGTTGATGCTACGAAATCAGAATGGAAGATCATCTATCCTGAAAAACATAAACCAAAAGCGTTACTCGTCACTTGTGCCACAGGGATAGGAACAGCCACTCATATGGCTGAATTATTGGAAAAAAGTTTGCCAACAAATCATGCGCTAAAAATCATGCCCTACGAATATCATGTGTTAGCTGAAAGAAAGAAAAAAGAAACTGTTTTCTCAATGTATGATGTCATAGGCGTCATTGGAACGATGAACCCGCAAATTGAAGTTACTCCCTATTTATCTATAGAGTCCTTGATCTCAGGAGAACAAATGGATCAGCTTACTGAATGGTTAGTACCAATTTTTCCCGAAAAAGAAAGGGGAGATTTTGATCAGCGCTTCGTACGTAATTTTTCATTGGAAAAAGTTTTAGATTCGGTCACGATTCTGGATACGGAAAAAGTAATGACAGAGATCGAATATTTCGTACGTGAATTAGAACTTAGATTGGCTACAGACATCAGTACACCAAAAAAGATCGCGCTTTACGTCCATGTCAGCTGTTTGATTGAACGTCTGATCCGACAAATTCCCATTGAAAATTATCACGGTCAAGAGACGATATCGAAGTGTCAAAAAGAAATGTTTGATTCTATAAAAAAAGCATTTAGTGTCATTGAAGAACATTACAGTGTCAAGATTCCTACTTCAGAGGTAGCCTATATCTATGATATTTTGATAAATATTGAAGAGAAGATAGGGAAAGACGAAGAATTCTGAGCAAAGCAAGATACGGCCACTATTTTTGGCATGTATCTTGCTTTATTTAAATTGAGAGTAAGAAAGAGGTGTTAAAGTGGAAAAAAAAATCATCATTGCTTCCCATGGACATTTTGCTTCGGGCATTTTAAATTCGTTGGAGCTTATCTATGGGACGCATCATTCGATCACTGCTTTAGATTGTTACATGTCTGAATCATTTGATCTGAGCAAATCAGTTAAACAATTGATCGAGGAATATAAAGGAAAAGAGTTGATCATTTTGACTGATTTGTTTGGCGGAAGCGTGAATAATGAATTTTTACAATATATTGATCAACCAAACATCCATTTGATTGCTGGATTGAACTTACCTTTGTTGATCGAGATCGTCACACAAGTCGAAATGGTAGATTCAATCACTGGATTGATTCAACGAGCATTACGTGAGTCGAAAGAAACGATCCAGTTCTGCAATGAAAGCATAAAAACAAAAGTCGAAGAAGAAGAATTTTAGGAGGGGTATCAAATGATTATTTTAACAAGAGTAGATCACCGTTTATTACATGGTCAAGTTGCATTTTCTTGGACACAGGCAATCGGAGCGGATTGTATTTTGATTGCAAATGATGATGTACCAAAGAATGAAATACGTAAAACAACAATCAAATTGGCTAAACCACAGGGCGTAAAGTTGGTGATCAAATCGATTCAAGATTCAATCAGTGCGTTGCAAAGTGGTGTCACAGATAAATACAAATTATTCATTGTGGTGGAATCGATCAAAGATGCCTATGCATTAGCAAAAGCTTGCCCTGAGATCAAACACATCAATTTAGGAGGGATCAAAGCGAAAGAAGGAACGAGAAGTTTAGGAAAAGCGGTCAATGTTTTACCCGAAGAAGAAGAATTATTGAAACAGTTGCTGGCGGATCAAGTAGAAGTTGAAATCCGTCAAGTGCCTGCAGACAAAAAAGTAGCTGCCAAAGAAGTTTTATGAGAAAGGAAGGTTAAATTATGATCCTACAAGCGGTTCTTTTAGGACTAGTTGCTTTTGTTGCACAATCAGAATATGCGTTAGGTACTTCCCTGCTTTCTCGGCCAATTGTCACGGGATTATTTACCGGGATCGTGTTAGGTGATGTTAAAGCAGGTGTTATCATGGGGGCCACTTTAGAGTTAGCTTTTATTGGTTCATTTTCAGTTGGTGCCTCTATCCCACCAGATGTTGTGACGGGTGGTATTTTAGGAACAGCATTTGCAATCACCGCAGGAGCAGGAACAGAAACAGCTCTATTATTAGGGTTGCCGATTGCAACGCTCACTTTGATTTTGAAAAATGTTTATTTAGGTTTATTGATCCCGTTGATGACACATAAAGCAGATCGTTATGCAGAAGAGGGAAATTACAAGGGCGTTGAACATATGCATTTACTCGCTGGGTTTGGACTGTCCCTTATGTTAGGCCTAATTGTGATGATTTCCTATATGGTGGGAAGCAATACGATCGGCAATCTGTTAGAAAAAATCCCTGATTTTGTTCAAAACGGATTAACTGTTGCTACGGGATTGATTCCAGCATTAGGATTTGCGATGTTAGCTCGCCTATTAATCAATAAAAAAGTAGTGCCTTATTTCTTTTTAGGATTTGCTTTGGCTTCTTACTTGAAGATCCCAGTTACTGGAATTGCTATTTTTGGGGCCATTTTAGCAGTAGTAGTAGTAAACATCATGAATGTTCAAAAGACAGCTGTTCAAACTTCAGCAGGGGAGGTAGAAGAAGATGAAGACTTCTGAACAAGACAAGAACCGTATCACTAAAAAAGAATTGAACCATGTATTTTGGCGTTCCTTTCAGATGGAATTTTCTTGGAATTATGAGCGACAAATGAATATGGCTTATGCATATGCGATCATCCCTATCCTAAAAAAGCTTTATCATACGAAAGAGGACATGGCTGTAGCCTTGAAACGCCATTTAGAATTTTTCAATACGACGCCACATATCGTCACCCTGATCTTAGGGATAAATGCCGCTATGGAAGAAGAAAATATACATGATCCAGAATTTGATGTGACAGCTATCGATAGCATCAAAACATCTCTTATGGGGCCTTTAGCTGGCATCGGAGATTCCTTCTTTTGGGGGACCTTACGCCTGATCGCCACAGGTGTTGGCACGTCACTTGCATTGCAAGGGAACATCTTGGGTCCTATTCTTTTTCTTCTGATTTTTAATATCCCACACATTTTGCTTCGCTATTTAGCAACTGGTTGGGGCTATCGATTGGGAACCGGATTTTTGAAAAAAATCCAAGAAAATGGAATGATGGAAAATTTGACATTTGGTGCTTCGATCATTGGATTGATGGTAGTTGGTGCAATGACTGCTACGATGATCAGTATCAATATTCCTTTGAAAATCGGATCAGGTGAAAATGCAGTAACTGTGCAAAGTATTTTCGATGATATTGTTCCCAATATTTTATGTTTAGGTGCATTTGGCGCTGTGTTCTATTTATTGAAAAAAGAAGTAAAACCTTTAATGATCTTGATTGGATTAGCTATATTTGGCATTGCTGGTTCATGGATCGGTATTTTTTAGAAAAGAGGGAAGCAAATGGTCACAATGTTGGACTATATCCACGAGGAAAACGAAACATTATCAGCAATTATTGAGGCATATGATTTTTCAAGCAAGGACGATTATACATCTATCAAAAATGTCATGATCCTTGCAACTGGATCTTCTTATAATGCATGTTTAGCAGCAAAACCTGCATTAGAAAGTTACGGTGGATTGACTGTAGATATCCAAGAACCATTTCATTTTACACACTATGGCCACTTGTCAACAGCGGTAGATACAGTTATTGCCGTTTCACAAAGTGGAAAAAGTGCGTCAACAGTCACAGCGATTAAATCGATTCCGACCGAAAGTATCCAGACGATTGCAATAACAAGTGATCAGAATAGTCCGATTGCTTCTAAAACGGATCAAGTAATCGATCTAGGGATCGGGATTGAAAAAGTTGGATTTGTGACAAAAGGTTATTCAGCGACCGTTCTACAGTTGATCCTTTTGGGAATAACGATTGGCGTAAGTAAAGGGCAGATCACGGAAACGCAAAGACATGAAAAAATCGATCAGCTAAAAAAGATCATCACAGAAATTCCTGAGAATATTCAGCGAACCGAAGCTTTTTATGAAAAGAATCAAGCACTGTTTCGCGTAGCAAAACGGTTTATCGCGATTGGTTATGGTCCTAACTGGGGAACAGCAAAAGAGGTTGAGACCAAATTTACAGAGACCGTTCGAGAACCTTCACAAGGATTTGAACTAGAAGCATATATGCATGGTCCTTACCTGGAGGCTGATTCTTCACATGTGTTGTTTTTTATAGAAGCAAAGAGCGAAAATCAGCAACGTTCAAGATGCTTAAAAGAATACATGGACCCTTACGTAGGGGCAACATTTACGGTTACGACAGAAGAAACAGTCGAGGAAAACAGTTTGAGCGTAGCATTTTCATGTGAAGAATATCTATCTGGCTTAGGCTTAGTTGTGCCGTTTCAAGTATTGGCTTATAAGATTGCCACTGGAAAAGGAATCGATTTGAGTCAAAAAATATTCAGTGATTTTGATTGTGTATTAAAAAGTAAAATTTAAGAGGTGGATAATATGTTAAAATTCAACGAACAACAACAAATAGAAGCGATTAATGGTGCCTTAGCTTTACGTCCCCAAGTAGAAGAAATCATTGATGGACTTTATGGGAAATTTGACGCAGTTTACTATTTAGGCATTGGTGGCACATATGCTTCAGCGATGCAAGCCGTTACTTATATCAATGGGAAGAGTGATCTCCCTGTTTTTATCCAGCATGCAGCTGAATATTATACAACGGGGAACAAGCGGTTAACAAAAGAATCAATCGTAGTACTATCCTCAGTTACCGGAACGACACAAGAAGTAGTGCGTGCAGTGGAAGATATAAAAAAAGTCGGAGCAACGTTGATTGGCTTCATCGATACAAAAGACAGCCCACTCGCACGACTTTGTGATTACACGATCACCTACCCTGCTCTAGGAACAGAGCAAATCAAATTCTTTATGGTAGCAGATCGCTTGATGCACAAAAACGGTGATTTTGAGGATTATGAAAATTATTACCAACAACTGGAAGAATATTTAGCGATTGGTTTGGTGGAAGCAGAGAAAAAAGCAGATGCATTTGGCCTTGCTTTTGCTGAAAAGCATCGGCATGATGCGATGCATTACTTTATTGGAGCTGGAAATCAATGGGGTGCAGTTTATTCCTATGCTATGTGTTATTGGGAAGAACAAAGCTGGCTTCGATCAAAATCTATCCATGCCGCTGAATTTTTACATGGTACATTGGAAGTGATCGAGGAGACGACACCAGTCACATTGTTCCTAGGTGAAGATGAACAGCGGGTCTTAGCTGAAAGAGTAGCAGGACTACTACCTAAGATTTGTGCCAATTATACGCTGATCGATACGAAAGATTACCCGATTGAAGGAATAGATGAAGCTTATCGTGGTCGAGTACTTTCTTATTTATTGATGCATGCAGTCACACAGCGGATCGATGCATATGTGGAAAAATTGAATTGTCATCCATTGGATATCCGTCGGTATTATCGCCAGTTCGACTATTGATCAGAATGGCTACAAAGATAAATGGCGATGATTTTTAAAGTGAAATGAAGCTTATCGAGAGAATTTTTGTGACTGTCTTATTTTTTCTCTTGGAATAAGTAAGCAAGAAGGAGAATCAGTTGATCGCCCTATCAAAGAAGAGCGTGGGACAAAAGTAAGAAATACTTTTGTCTCATTCTTTAAAAACGAATAAACGGTGGGACAGAAGCAACTCCTTCGGAAATAAGAAGGAGTTGCTTCTGTCCCAGCCTCTTTTCGCTTATGAAAAGGGAGTATTTTCTTTGTTCATTACGGGTTCTTTAGTTTTTCAAGCTACTTAAAAGTGTAGGGCTTTGGATATTTGCGTCAATGACGTTATAAAAAGCATTGGATGTATCTGCGACATCCCAAACAGCTAAGATGACGTGATAGCCTAAGCGATTGCTTGGAATATTGATTGTATGGGTCGGTGTCGTAGCGGAAGAATTTCCGTTATTGACTACTTCACCAATAAATTCAAATTCGTCACGAGAAAGTGGTTTGTTTTGATTCCAACCAGTTTTAGTGATGTAATAGTGCCATTTACTTGTGGAATGATTTGCTGTGAATTTCCATATAAAATTATTCGGACCAGTTGTGAGAGTTTGTTTTGTCCAGAAAGAGGCAGACTGCTGATCTAATTTGAAATCTCCAACAGCACCATTGGCAGAAGCAATTCGACCGTCAGCAGGTCCTCCTGTTGGATAACCTTTTGGTGCTTCTAAAGATTGAGGTTCATTGATAACGGCACCATATTTTTCAAATGCAGCTGACCAGTTCTGGTTTTTCTCTAAACTTCCCTGATAGCCACGGCTGACAGGCTGAGAAATATACCCATGTGCAGAAACTTCTACCGTTGATAGTGCAGTGAATCCTGCTGTCGCCAAGATGATCCCTAATCCTAACTGTACCACTTTTTTCATTGATTGTTCCTCCTTAGAGTGTTCTTTTTTTATTACAACTTTAGTATAACGGAGGACTTTTTTATAAAAATATTTTGTATGTTATTGCAACAATATGGGCGAATCATCAATAGGGAAGTCTTAAGAATATTTTTGAATAAGAGTGTTTTTTAATTTAAGATAATACTCTTTTGTAGATGTTAATTCTAACCATTCAAAGAAAGCAATGCTTTGATCGATTTCAGAAATCACTGACTGATCCCCTTCAGCTAAAAGATCCAAAGCAGAAAAAGTCTTATAGTGAGCGGTAACCAGTGTTTGTTTATGATGCATCGTTATTTTTCTTAACTCGGTCAAGAAAAGTTTTCTAAGAGTGATTGATTGGCGATTAAAGGAGAGACGTAAGCCGTTTAAAATGAAATTCGATAGTAATTCAGAATAGTAGGTGGCATCTATGTAAGCTTTCATTTTTGAGACACTGTTTTTAAAGGAGTGAATGATATACTGGTCATCAAAAATAAACAGACAGTTAGAAAAGACAGTCAATTCAAAGTGGCCCCAAGTATCGATTGTTTCCAGGTATCTTTTGATCGTTTCAATTTCTTCTTTTAGTTCTTCGTTAAAAGGATCATTGCGGAGGTAGCTGATAATCAATCTGCGCTGGCTGTAGATCAAACGATAATAGATATTCCCTGTTTTTTTGTATTCTTTCAGCAATTCCTTTTCTTGTGTTGCTGATACGTCTTTGGAATAAATTAGATAGTTGGTTAATTTTTGTTTATTTGAAAGATTGTTATTATTTAGGAGGAACTGATACTCTTCTAAAGTGATATTCATACGTTCAAGATAATTGAAAAGCAATTCAAACCCGATTTTTGTTCCTCTTGATTCAAAAGCAGCAAGTGTCCCACGTTGTGAAATTCCTCTTGTCAATTGTTCTTGAGTTAAACATCGTTCTTTACGTAATTTTCGTATCAGTGATGAGTGTTGTGGCATATTTAGATCCCTCCAATATTTTTTGATGAATCAATCATAACATAACACTTATCTTTGTATCTATAAAATTAAATATTAATTTATATTATTTAAACAAAGTTATTTTTTGTTGGGGAAATTCAATGTTGTAATACCAAACAAAAAATGTATGCGCTATTAAAAGGATGATTTAATTAAAAATGTAAAAAGATAAGGAGGGAAAATATGAAGAAAAAAACAGTATTATTTTCAGTTGGGCTTTTTGGGACATTATTAGGTGGTGGAACTACAGTTCTAGCAGCAGATGCAGCGGATACGATGCCAGATATTTCCAATAAACAAATTTCTGTCGGCTATTACCATAACTGGGAAGCGGAACGTGGTGCAGGGTATCGTGGTGGTAAACCAGCAAATTTGGCATTGGATAAAATCAATCCATTCTATAATGTGATCTCTGTAGCGTTTATGAAAGGGGAAGGCATTCCGACATTTAAGCCCTATAATGTATCAGATCAAGAATTTCGTCAAAAAGTTGCTTCATTGAATAATGAAGGCCGAGCAGTTTTGATGTCACTTGGAGGTGCTGACTCCCACATTGAATTACATAAAGGGGAGGAACAGGCCTTCGCAAACGAAATTATACGTTTAGTCGAACGTTATGGCTTTGATGGTTTAGATATTGATTTGGAGCAAACTGCTGTTGCAGCAGGAGATAATCAATCTGTCATACCCGCTGCTTTAAAAATAGTACGTGAACATTATCAGAAAGAAAACAAACATTTTATTATCTCAATGGCACCAGAATTTCCATATTTAAGAAACAATCAGGCGTATACGCCATATGTTCGTGCATTAGAAAATGAATATGATTTTATCGCTCCGCAATTATATAATCAGGCGGGTGACGGAATTAGTATTGGAACAGAATGGATTGCGCAAAACAATGATAGTCGGAAATACGACTTTTTATATGGTATTTCAAAATCATTCAATGAAGGAAGCGGTGGTTTCATCCAGATCCCTGCAAATAAATTGGCAATAGGAATCCCAGCTAATGAGGATGCGGCTGCTAATGGCTTTGTAAAAGACCCAACCACTGTCTATCAGGTATTCGAACAAATGGAGAAAGAAAATACACCATTAAAAGGAGTGATGACTTGGAGTGCCAATTGGGATGAAGGGATGAAGGGATGAATTCTGCAGGGGTAGCCTACAATGAATCCTTTGCTAAATCTTATCAAAATTTATTTGGAGAAAAAATACCAGACACAGAAGAACCGTCTAAACCAACTAATTTAAAAGGAACAGCGACACATTCGTCAGTTTCAATGAATTGGACACCATCAAAGGATAATGTCCGCGTGTCACACTATAATATTTATCAAAATAATCAATTGATTGGGACAAGCAATGCCGCAAGTTATACTGTCGTAAACTTGACACCCGAAACACAATATTCATTTTCGATTGAAGCTGTTGATACAGCTGGCAATCATTCCTTACGTTCAGACATATTAACGATTACGACGAGCAAAGAAACGGCACAAAAGCCATCTGTGCCGAGAGGATTAACGGTGAATAATGTGACACAAGATTCTGTAACAATAAGTTGGGCTGCGAATGATGCAAGTGAAAAGGTCACGCAATACGAGATTTACAGAGAAGGTGTACGTATAGCAGTTACCGGCACGACTACTTTTACTGATACGGGATTAATGTCCGCGAAAAGCTATGTGTATCAGGTGAAAGCAATCAATGCAGTTGGCACATCGGAAGCAAGTCAATCAGTTACAGCGACAACGTTAGGTGAAAGTCCTCAAGGAGATACATGGACTAGCGGTAAAGCTTATGGGGTCGGTGAAATTGTGACATACAAAGGAGGAACCTATCGTTGCCTTCAAGCACACACAGCAATCCCTTCTTGGGCGCCAGATATTACTACTTCTTTATGGCAAAAAATCAGATAATGAGTACGTAAATACGTAAAGATGTAGAACGTCATGTAGGATTATTTATAATATAATCGAAAAACAAATATATGGTAGCAGAAGTAGACTCTTCGGAAAATAAGCCAAAACGAACAAAATATGAAAATTTTTTGTAAGGCACTTCTTATTTCTCAGAGTGAAACATTTCTGTTTGGCTTCACAGATTTAGAAAAAAGTATCGGATCTAAAAAAACGATCCGATACTTTTTTGTCTATTGTTAATAACTATGTAGAAGCATTACACTCAATGTAAAACTGCCAGTTTATTTGAATTGCTGAAAAAATATCATAGATGATTATTTTTTTACCTTGATACGTAGTATAAGGGTAGGACATTTGGGAGAGATCAAAAAAGCACTCCCTATGCAACAACGATCACTTATGAAAAAAAGATGAAGTCGCTTAGTCAAGTGATGAAGGAAATCATTCATGGCGAGGGAAAAATGAAACTTGTTGATTGCCTGTTATTTTGATACTCTAGATGGATTTACGGGGATGGGTTCGTAGATTAGCTGTGTTAAGGTAAAAAATAAGCTGTGAAGCAAGTAAAAAAGGCAAGGAATTCACCTTACCTTTTTATCAGTTATGTAATAATTTTCTTTTATAGTACTACTGGAAGTGTAACAGACCAATCCATCCGACATTCCTCCTTTGATGTTGATAAGAATAACTAAAGTAACTTTCTATAAAATAAGTATAACAAGCTATTTCACTGTTGATTAAAATGTATGTTATTGCAACAAAATAAAAAATAATATTTTTTCAGAAAAACTTCTGAATCAACTTTAGAATAGCTTTAGAGATGATTCGTCATCCAAAAAAATATAATGTTTTCATATGGAAAATGGTTATTTAATAATTATAAAATATAAAAAATAATTTGTTGATAAGCTAACGAAATCTGGAAAGAGGATATGGATTGAATCTTTTTGGTTATACTCAAAAATACTATTCGTCTGTCATAGGAAAAGGACAGTAAGTTACTCCTTGATAATGTAGTCAAGTATTAAACAAACAATTAAAACGACAAAAATAAGTCCAATATTTAAAGAATCTATATTATAATGGACAGTATCAACTATGATTTTGGAGGAATTTCCATGAGACAAAAAATTGCAGTCCTAGGCCCAGGTTCTTGGGGTACTGCTTTAGCACAAACGTTAGCAGAAAATGGACATGACGTACGTATTTGGGGGAATGTTCCTGAACAGATTGATGAAATCAATACGTATCATACAAATCAACATTTTTTACCAGACTTAAAAATTCCAGAAACGATTATCGGATATCACGAATTAGCAGAAGCAGTGGACGGAGCAGATGCCGTATTATTTGTCGTACCTACGAAAGCAATTCGTGCCGTTGCCCAAGAATTGATCAATAAAATGAATACAAAACCAGTGATCATCCACGCCAGTAAAGGGTTAGAACAAGGGACACACAAACGAATCTCCGAAGTGATTGAAGAAGAGATACCAGCGGAAAAAAGGCAAGCAATCGTGGTTCTTTCAGGACCTAGTCATGCGGAAGAAGTAGCAGTCCATGATATCACGACGATTACTGCGGCTAGTACGGATCAAACTGCAGCAGCCTATGTTCAAGAACTCTTTATGAATGATTATTTTAGAATCTATACGAATAATGACGTCATCGGAGTAGAGACAGGTGCTGCTTTGAAAAATATTATCGCTATCGGTGCAGGAGCAATCCATGGATTAGGATTTGGCGATGATGCAAAGGCTGCAATCATGACTCGTGGTTTGGCAGAAATCAGTCGATTAGGTGTTGCAATGGGAGCTAATCCATTAACTTTTATCGGACTAAGTGGTGTAGGTGATCTGATCGTTACCTGTACAAGTGTTCACTCAAGAAATTGGCGCGCAGGAAATCTGCTAGGAAAGGGTCATAACTTGGATGAAGTGCTAGAAAATATGGGGATGATCGTAGAAGGTGTCTCAACGACTAAGGCTGCCGTAGAATTAGCAGAACAACTTGGAGTAGATATGCCTATTACACAAACGATTTACCAAGTGTTATATGAGGGTGAAGATATCAAAAAAGCAGCGAAAGAAATCATGTTGCGTGATGGAAAAATGGAAAATGAATTTTCTTTCAGATAGAATTTTCATTCGCTGAATGAGTGAGAGGACGAATAAGATGAAAGTCAAGAAAGCGGTCATTCCGGCAGCGGGATTAGGAACACGTTTTTTACCTGCCACAAAAGCAATGGCAAAAGAGATGCTTCCGATCGTTGATAAACCAACGATCCAATTCATAGTCGAAGAAGCGCTGAATTCAGGGATTGAAGATATTCTGATTGTGACTGGTAAAGAGAAACGACCAATCGAGGATCATTTTGATGCCAATGTGGAATTGGAAATGAATCTACGTAAGAGTGGCAAAAATGATTTGTTGAAATTAGTGGAAGAAACAGCAAAAATAAACCTTCACTTCATTCGCCAGTCACATCCTAATGGGCTAGGTCATGCTGTTTTGCAGGCAAAGACTTTTGTAGGGAATGAACCATTTGTTGTGATGTTAGGGGATGACTTGATGGTGGATCAAGTTCCGCTGACTAAGCAATTGATCGATGATTATGAACAAACACAGTCTTCAGCAATTGCCGTGATGGAAATCGATCAGAAAGATACTTCAAAATATGGGATAATCGATCCAGGAGAAAAAGAAGGCCAAGGGTTGTACCAGGTCAAAGGATTGATAGAAAAACCAGCACCAGAAGATTCACCTAGTAATCTGGCTATTATTGGTCGTTATTTACTTACACCAGAGATTTTTGCAATTTTAGAAACACAAAAACCTGGTGCCGGTAATGAAATCCAATTAACCGATGCGATTGATCGATTGAACAAAGAACACAAGATCGTTGCGCGGTGCTTTGAAGGAAAACGTTATGATGTCGGAGATAAATTTGGCTATCTGCAAACTAGTATCGAGTATGGGTTGCACCATCCTGAAATTGGGAAGGCCCTGAAAGAATACGTGATTCAATTGAGCAAAGAACTATAATTCCACTTTAGACAGGTAAAGAATGTAGCTATGATCGTTTTTAATTTTTGTTAAAAAAACTATTTTGCCAGATAAATTGAACGAGATTTCTTCACTTCTATAGTAGAATGGAAAAGTCGGATTTTTAGAAAAGTAAAATAAAAAGGTGTGTATCGTGCATGGGAAAAGTAATCACAATCAGTCAAACGCTTCTTGATGGATTGAAATGGCTGATGGAAGGAAATAACTGGTTGTTTTTAACTCCAGTGTTGCTGATTAGCGCATATGTCATGTTTAGAATGGTCAAACGAAAAGAAACATTTTTAATTTTCGTTTGGTATTTGGCTACAATCTCGATTTTAAGTTTGATGCTTGAACTTGCTTTAGGTGGTTGGGAAGCTTTGACTTTTGCTGTCATTTTCATTCTACTGTATCTGTTGGCGTATATCCCATATTTATTTAAGAAATTTCATGTGGGTAAAAAAGGACGTCACGTAGCTTCTATGAGTAGGAGAGGGCAACAAAAGTAGATCATAAGACGTAGCTTACTAGAAATTCTGGAATAGCTGGAAATAAATTTCTTCAAAAAAGTAGCAGCAGTGGCCATGAGGAAGGGAACAAAATTAGTTAGATTGTTTTTACAGGAATTTCAGATTAGAAATGTGTTTAGCAAAAAAAGAGAAAGAAGCTACTAGCAACTCAGATCGCTAGAGGCTACTTTCTCTTTTCTTTATGTGCCATAAATCAGGTGTCAAATATTGTTAAATAAACTGTGTAGAATAAAGAAAGGAATACAGACAATTAAAGGATATAAAAAATAATTTCGATTATAGCTTTCAGAACCCGTTGTTTGATTCGCCCTCATTCTATCACCTGATACAGCAGTACCAGATAAGGCAATACCAATCAATAGTGATCCGATCCATATATATTGCAACATGTTTTTTTCTAAGATAAAGTAACTCAGAATAGCAAGTATACTTGCTATAAAAAAGTGATTATGTATTTTTCAATCAATTGGTCCTTCTGTACTAAAAAAACGTTCTCTTTTAATAGACGATACCATGATAATACTGCAATTCATATACATAATTTGAGTTATTTAAGTCAAGTCCATAATCCTGTGTAAAATACTATACAATGTTTTACCGGTCTCTCATTGATCAAACTTAATATATTTTC
>NZ_QPTY01000041.1:0-27176 GCF_005236045.1 Enterococcus sp. VV15 | reverse complement strand
CTCGTATGCCGTTGGGTGAGATTTTCAGTGGTGTAACAATGGGGCTAGGAATCTTTGCCATGGTCGTCTATGTCAACACGCACAATACAAACGTATTTGATTTGTCCCTTTCACTTGCTACTGGATACTTTAGCTTAGAAGGCAATCTATGGGCAATCTTAGCGATCTTTTTGGCTTCTCTTCCACTGATATTCACGATCGCTAACATCATGTTAGCGAACAATCTACGTGACTTAGACCGTGACATTGAAAACCACCGGTATACACTAGTCTTTTATATCGGTCGGCCAGTGGGCATCGTTTTGTTCCAACTCTTGATGTATGCTTGCTATCTTGTCATCTTATTAGGGTTGATCAGCCACGTGTATCAGTTTCCGATAATCGTAACCTTCTTTACCTTGCCAAAAGTCTATAAAAATTTGCAGGCTTTTAAACAAACTATGCCACAACCCGTTAGTTTCAGCTACTCCATTAAAAATATGGTCCTCTTCAATAGTAGCTACGTGGTAGGCTTATTGCTGACGATCTTATTCCAATCTCTTTAAAATAAACCAATTTTAATAAAAGAAAATGTGGGACAATCTAGAAATCAGGTTTGCTACAGACGCTCGAATAAACGGCGTACAAAAGTCAGTTTTTTCGTGAAATTTCGAAAAAAAAGAGCATGAGACAAAAGTAAGAAACACTTTTGTCTCATGCTTTAAAAACGAATAAACGGTGGGAATGCAACTCCACGAAATAAGAAGTTACACACTTCTACCGTGATTTCTCATCTACTTCTTGTTTACAAACCGTACAAGTTACCCGATTTGTCCTTTGATCGTCGTTTTTCGTTTGCTCCCTAACGACCTGTATTGATAGTAGGTATAGACATACGGCGCTGTGGTAAAGCACGAGTTACTTCTTTTGCCTTACTATTATTGATAGCAGACATCTCTCTAGCATGGGTCGTTAGTTCAGAAAGTGGCTTGTATTTTTTTGGTACATTATTTTGTAACATTTGTGCATGTGTCGGTTTTGCAATCGTATTGTTTATTTGGAGTTTTTCTGTGCGTGCTGGAATAGCCTTGGAATCCTTCACTGCTGTTCCCAATTCTCTGGTACCACGGTCACGAGTCACTGTATTATTCCTTAATACGGCATTACGAATAACCCTTGGCAACAGAGGTAAAACAAATTTTACGCCTTTCATCAGTAGCTGATTGAATCTATTTATTGTATGTCGGAAGGGATTGATTACTCTTCTTTGAACATTTGTTTTAGGTAAAAGAGGCATCTCTCTTTTTTTGATTAGTGCCTTTGATTCTTTTCCCATTAGTTTTTGTGCAGATTGTTTTTTATCTAATGTTTGCTTCATCGTCTGATTCGGTTGTTTAGTGACTTGACGATTTTTACGCCACTGATTCAATCGTTGAACCCCGTTTTTTGCTTTGATTGCTAGACTTACGATACCGTTTTTGATTTTTTGGGGAATCTTCTTTTTAAAAAAATACACAGTAAGCTTCAACGCCAACTTGGCAATACCTAAGTACCCCTTTAACATGACCTGTTGGGTTTTGTCTACTTCTTTATCCTCCATCTATCCTCACCCCTTAACTTTTTCAGTAATCATCACTTTGTTTCCATCTTTATCAACAGTTTCAGTGGTTTTCTTCACTGTATCTGATCGCGTGGTGCCATCTTGTGTAGGTGTGACCGCTGCATAACTTTTTTCAAAGGTAGTGATCCAGTCAAAAGTACCTGGGTTCCCCAATAAAATATACTTAGAGCCTTCTTCCTTGATTTTAAAGACTACATCTTGTTTCTGGTCATGACTATCCGTTCGACTCATGACAAAAACTGCACTGGACTGTTCATAATCAATCGAGACGATTCTATATTTATAAGTGATTTCTTCCTCTTTTTTCCCTTGCTCGATTTTTTTTTGAATAAATTCATCGTCTTTGAATGTCAACGTGAATGTTCGTTTATCTGTTTTGTTTTCCCATTCCTCTTGTTGCAAGATGTCCATCCACATTTGTGAGACGACTTGCTGAGCAGCTTCTGCTTGTTCAGAGATCTCCGTCTCCATTTTTTCTTTGACTTCTTCATTTGGGTACAGATAGATTTCTTCTTTATCTTCTTTTAAGTACATGACTGTACTACCCATTTTCGTTTGCAACTTGAATTTTTTTGTTTTCCCCTCTTTATCCTCCAGTACCATGACCCCATTATCAATCAAATGATAGGTACCTTTAGATAACCAAGCAGTGGCTTGGTACGTGCCATCCGTTTTTAATTCAATAGTCATCTCATCTGTTCGATTGGAATACCATTTGCCACTGTAAGGTGTCGCATCGTATTGCCCTCTGACTTCACTGCTTTCTTTGGTTTTTCCAGTTTTATCTTCATTATTTGCTGAAGCTGACTCAGGTTCTTTCGTCATAAACGCATAAATGATAGCGCCAATGACCACGACTACAAATACGGCAAAACCTGCAGCGATCCGTTTTCCTGCTTTTGTTTCCAAAAAATTATTGATCATACGTATGCCTTTCTAAAAATAAAGTTCTTCTTTACTTAATAGAAAATAACTCACCTCCTTTAATTATCTAGTGCTTTTTTTGATTGGTTCAGGTTACTCTGAATTGGCTAAGGAATACCGTATCCGGAAATAGCCATATTATCTAGAGCATAGGTTCTACGACGAACAAGATTATTGGAATTTCCTTCAATGACCTGTACGATATTTCCACCGGAATATTCAACGATCCCCACATGATCTTTTCCTGTTTTTTTACCTTTCCAATCAAAGAAAATCAAGTCACCTGCTTGTGGGATATAGTCAGCAGTTGGTTCTTGGAATTTACGATTATCTTGATACCATTTCATCATTAATAATGGACTTGGTGTATTCAACACACGTCCTTGATCTAAATAGCCAGCTTGACTAGCGACCCATGACACAAAGATTGCGGACCATTCGATTCGCTTATCAAAGCCACCCCATTGCCAGTACTTATCCCCATTTGGTGTGCCTAATTCCTTTTTAGCTATCTCAACTAGTTTACCGATGTCAGCGGAAATGTTATACGTGACAAGTTGCGGATAAAACATATTGCCAAAGGTGTAACGCCAATTATAGCCAAGATCCAAAGAAACGGTACTATTATAAGATACAGTCTCACCTTGACTCTTCTCTTGCGCGTACAGGCGACTATGATCAAAGGAGTAACGTCCCCTTATACGAATCAGGTCATCTAAGTAGGCTTCTCCATAGCTATAGGCCTGTAATGCCGCCATTTCCCCTAATTGATTTGACTGCGTCTTTTTCAATAATTTGGCAAAGTGTTTTACGCCTTTTTCAATGGATGCAGTTGGGCTATATACTGCGCCACCTACTGAGTAAGCTTTGTTTATCCCCATGATATCTGAGAAACGCTCACTATCCCCACCTGTTTCGACCCAAATAATGGATAGGATCGTGTTTACATAAGAACCAATATTGTTTTTTATCGCTTCTTCATATACTTTGTCGCGCCATTGTACGACTTTTTCTGGTGGATTAAACAACTCACCTCTTAACCCGCCGCTGTTACTGGAATAAGCTAAATTCGTATCACTGGCAAAGACTAGATTATCGATAAAAATTGCAGGATAGATGTCAGGATCTGCATGCACTAAACGATATTCTTCCATCGCAATCAGCAGATTCCCACCAAAAGTATTCCTTGTATAGCTAATCAAGTCTCCTGCTTTCAAATCCTGATCTTCTCTTACTACAGGGTCCACATTGATATAAAACGCATAGTAATCTCCTGTGTCCGTTTTGATACTTCGTGTTTCAACCATTTTCCCATCGCGATCTTGTGCGCTATACGTTCGATTGATTCCATCTACTTCTTCATCTGTGGTGGCATAAACTGGTGAACCAGGTTCCGCATCCAACATGATCTCAATATTCAATTTGTCCTCGTCTCTTCCCCGATAGCCATAGTTTTCGACAACTGGGCTATAGGTATTTTTACCTAATGGATTATCCATGAAGATTTTTGATTCAAAACGATCCAACTCCATGATTGGATAATATTTATCAACTTCATCTTCGTCGAAGGCATCGACAGTCCCAACTAAGGCATAGTTGCTTTCTTCCTCTAAAAATCCATCTTTAAAGCCATAGATCTCAACTTCTGGCTGAGAGTCAAGCATTTCATTCAATGTCTGTACCTCGATTTTCACTGTAGCGACATCTTTTACTTCTACTTTGGTTTCAGTCTTCTCCTCCCCTGTTTCTTTATCGATCGTTACTGTCGTTGTTTCGATTTCTTTGTCTTTTTCAATGACAGTCTCATAGTTATACGTCATGTCATGGATTGCATGAATCTCATGCTTCACTCGATTGATTTTGATTGGTAGTTCTGACGATAGATGTGGGGTATCTTTAAATTGAACATGTGCTACCTTTGAGGCTGGCAACTCTATGCCAGTGTTTTCAGCTAGACGCTCGATATAGACATTCACTGCCCGTTCCTCGATATCGTAATCCTCATATTTTGCATTGAGATAATAGATATAATTATCGCCATTTGACACGACAGAAAATTTCTCAGGATCAGAAGCAATGTTATTCACTTCAAAATAGACTTCGTCATATTCAGGATTATCCACCAACTGATTGTAGCGTTCATAGACTTCTTTATTTTTACTGGCATCTAACCAGGTGACATACTCATAGGCTTCTGTAATCATCATTGATTCTGTTTTAACAACAAACAAACCTACGATGAATGCCCAAATCGCCATGACAATCGCAATGATCGCCATGATGATTGCTAAAATAACAATGATGATGATCAACTTCAACAAAATGGGCACGAGAAGTACCAACATCAAGATCATCCCAATAATGTTCAAATTTCCCTCACTGTCACGGCCAAATTTATCAATGACCATTTCTTTGAAGTAGTTTTTTGCACCTCTTTTTGGAGAAACTTGTTTCTTTAACTGGTCGTTGACCTTTTGCTTCTTGTTTCTTTTTTTATAGCTTTGTTTTTTGCCGGAAGCACGCACATATTTTTGTGCATATTGCTGATTGCGGAGGTGTCTCCGATTCGAAAACAGCTTTTTTTTCCTTTGAGAAGTTCCTTGTACTTTTTCCTTGTCTTGCTTCTTTTTCCCAGTTTCTTGATATTGCTTGTTTGCCGTTCGTTGCTTCGTTTCTTTTTTCGCTATGATGTGTTGCGTATCTATTTTTTTCTTTTTTTTCAGAATTAGTTGTTGTTTACGGTCTTGCTTTTGCCGCACATTCTGGACAGAAGGCTTTTGTTTTTTTACAAGTGTCCGACCATCAGTTTGCTTCTTATTGTTGATCAGCGCTCGGGCTTTTATTGTTTTTTTCTGTTGGATCTTTTGCGTATTGACCTTTTTTACGTCATTGGACAATTTACTGTTGCGGTTGATCGTCTTCTGATATTTCTCACTTTTTTTCAGATAAATTTTTTGCTGTTTCTTTCGCTCTTCTCTGGTGCTGGCGTTTAGATTCCTAAAAAGCCGTTTGTTTCTGCTCCCTTGCGCCTGTATCATTTTTTTATGCTTTAAATTCTTTGAGCGTCTGATTGGCGAACTTGTCAGTGGTGCGTTGCCTTTTTTGGCTTGCTGTTGTCTTCGGAGCATCATTCTGATTTTTGCTCGCTTGCTTCGTGATACAGTCGATTGGTTTTTCCGAATGATTACAGCCTTGCGATGTTTGTTTTTGCTAGTGGTGATTTTTCCATTTTTTGAAACATTTTTTTCTTTTTTGGTGGATGTAATGTTCTTTGCTGTCTCCAAGCGATCAATGATCTTATCGTTTTTCTTCTCATTTCCTTTTTGGTTTTCTTGTTCATTCAAATCGGGCACTGTGACGTATCCTTTCTGATTTCATTCTTTTTATGTTTCACCCGGCTTCGTCGACATCATCTTATAGAGTTTCGTATCTTTAGGAAAATGATCATAGAAAGGCAATGTTGTATCACCAAAAACCATCAAGCCATAACCTTCTGGAGAGTTGACAACAAATTTTTCTTG
The DNA here is from genome assembly GCF_005236045.1 of Enterococcus sp. VV15. NCBI lineage: Bacteria > Bacillati > Bacillota > Bacilli > Lactobacillales > Enterococcaceae > Enterococcus > Enterococcus sp. VV15. Next base: position 21,131 of record NZ_QPTY01000041.1, on the reverse strand, counting down.
TTCCTCGGAAATATCAAATAATCGAACTAATTGCGTACGGTCAGATTTTGCTTGATTCAGCATCATGACAAAATCACTATTTGAAAGCATCCGTCTCGCTAAATCTGAGAGTAGTAATGTTTCCACATTCTGCGTGATACCAGTTGGAATAGCTCCCCATTTTCTGGCACGACTCCACAGTTCAAAAAAATAATTCTCAGAGTACTCATTGGTAAATAGCAACTGCATCTCATCGATGTACAGCCATGTACGGACACCACGTTCTCTATTTGTCGTGATACGATTCCATACTTGGTCTAACACGATCAGCATCCCCATTGTTTTTAATTGTTTTCCTAAATCTTTGATGTCATAAATGACCAAACGCTTTGTAATGTCTACATTCGTTTTTGCAGAAAAGACAGACAAACTACCTTCGATATAGATTTCCAGATCCATCACTAATTGTCTTGCTTCCTCTTCTTCTTGTTCCTTCAAGATAGTATAAAAGTCGATCAATGTCGGTGTTTGTCTTCCCAATGTTTCATATGTTCGTCGGCAAACTCGGTCAATCAATGTCTTTTGAGTAGAACTCAAACCAAGAGCTCCACCAATGATCAAATCAAATAAAGAAATCAAAAATTCTGATTTTAAAACGACCGGATCTGTATCATCTCCATAATTTTCATTGATATCCATTGGATTGATCGTTGTAGCTGAATCACTAGAAATTTTGATGATTTCTCCATTGAAATTTTGACCGATCACTGAGTATTCACGTTCTGGATCAATGATGATCACTTCATCATCTGCATCACGTAATAAAACATTCACGATTTCTCGTTTGACCGAAAAACTTTTCCCAGAACCAGGTGTTCCCAATACAAAACCGTTTGGTGCTTTCAATAGTTTTCGATCGAGGGAAAGAATATTTTTAGAGATCGCATTGACACCGTAATATTTCCCATTTTCTTGGATCAAGTCGGAAATCGTGAATGGAATAAAGATTGCGGTACTTGCAGTCGACATTGTTCGGTCTAAAGGAATCTGATTGATCCCTAATGGCAATGTTGCATTCAGACCAGCTTCTTGCATAAATTCTAATTCAATGATTTTGAATCCGAATTGACGCCCAATCGAATTGACTTCATCATGGATCTCTGTTAATTTTTCAACAGTATCCGCATGGAAATGGATCGTACTGGACATTGAATACAGTTTTTGTCCTTTATTTTGCAAGTCGTCTACTAGTCCTTTGGCTTCTGTCAACGAATAAGATAAATCATAAGACAGCATTTCAAAGTCATATCCATTTTGTAATGCTTTCTTTTGTTCATCCACTTTTTGCTGCTCCATGAAGGCCAATTTCGTTTTGACTAAATCAAAAGCTTCATCCTGTTCAAGTGGATCGATATGTAAGGTAATCACTAGTTCCCGAGGGATTTCTAGTAATTCATAGATAAAAGTATCCGATAACTCTGCCGGATACTCTTGTAAGTAAACAGTTTTTGCATAATGCTGATCGACTTTCAAATAGTTCTTATTTTCCTTCAGTTCGATCACTTCCGGTAAAATATCTTCAATTTCTGGCTGTACTACCATAGATTTCGTCACTAATATCTCTGAAAGGATCGTCAGTAATTCCTTTTTAGGTATTCTTTTAGCCTGACTTCCTAAGCGGTTTGCAAACATCAAAAAGCGATCCGTCACCATGTCTAATTCTTTTTCTGCAAACTCAAGTTTCTGGTGAGTTTGTACGAAAGTGAATAAAATCGTTTTTTTGTATCCATTTTTTTCCTCATCTAATTTACGAGAAATAATATCATTCATCTCTGCACGATAAGAATCTAAAAAATCATTTTTTTCCTGATAATACAGAATAGATTGTAAATCCGCCAGAGGTCTTTTTTTCTTGTAGACAGTCAGTTGCAATTTTGTTTTACTGCTGAGTGAATTCAAGAAATCACAGTATTGAGAAAAAATCTCGATCTGACTATCTTCTGAAGATAACTGGTAGTTGATGTCATTCAACTCGATGGTGACCGAATACGTCGTCTCATCGAGTCGGTAGATACCACTAGGATAGATTTCCTGAAATAAAAAAGTGTCTCGCAGTAGATCCATTTCTTTAGGATCCTTCTTTGTTTTTTTTCTCTTCTTTTTTGTATCCTCCATCGTGGATTTATCCGTCTTTTTTACTGATGTGAAACCTTTTAATTTCATCATGTTTCTTGTCCGCCTAACTTGGTTTGCTCATTCTTATCTTTGGGTTCTGCTTCTTTCTTTTTTCTGACGCCTGCAGAAAGATGGTATTTAAATAAATGTTTGATATACGTTTCAAAATTCAAGCCATTTCGTTTGAACCAACCAAAGGATACGATGGGGATAGAAACTAAAATCATCAGCCAACTTGTGATTTCCATCGGAATTTTCAGCCAGACGACAAAGATTAGACTAATGAAAATATTCACACCCCCAGCAATCGTCAAACACAACAATTGCTTTAGATTCATTCCTGCAATTATTTTTTCTTTATATTCTTTGATATCTTTTGGTACTTTTACTTCTATTGCCATAATTCCTCCTTGGTTAAGATGCAGACAATATCGTCTTCGCCCAACCTTTTGTCTTATTGATCGAAAGTAGTAAAGCGATCATATAGATCGTCAATCCTAGTATGATCCCCCACATGCCTTCCCCTACATCCTTCATGATCCTAGCAAAAATCATTGGGTAAATGATAAGAACCAAGGCGATAAAAGTGGCTTGCAGGCCCGTGGAGGCAAAATTTTTGAAGAAGCTTTTTGTCATTGATGAAAACTCTTGACTCGGTAATGCACCCATCGGAATCGGTGCCATTGCAGAAAATATGTATAATTCTAAAAAACGTAAATAGATCGTTACTTGAATCAATACCCGTACGACTAGAGCTACTAAGAACAAGATACACATGATCAGTAAAACAACGATTTGTTCCCACCAAGACAGAGCATTTACTGCTCGTTCTACTCGCTCTGATACATCCTGTACTTTTCCACTCGCTCCTATTGCTAAAATTTTTGCTGATAAGTTTGCTGTGATAACGATGATCCCATCTAAGATGTCTTGAATCCTTAAAATCACTACATAACAAATCGCAAATTTGATAAATGACTTGATGATCATTTCAAATCCAAGCATTGGAGCACCTCCTGCTCCTTCTACCTTCAAAGAAATCCGTTGGAATTCTAGAAGGATAAAAAGAGCAAGAATCGACAGTGCAAGCGGTCCTACTACAATGGTTTGCAGATCTTTTACCAGATCATATGCATCGTACATATAGGAACTTAGATTTTGTCCAAGCGTATTTTGTAAATCTTCTCCATTTAAATAGGTCATGATTTGACTGAAGATATTCATTATTGCTTTTTCCATGAATTAAACTCCTGTTCTCCAAATCAAATTATGGTACCAATGAACCAAAATCAAAGGATGAACCAAACCATCCAGCTGCTGCTAAGATCAACCCACCACCAACAATTTGCCAAATTCCTTGCTGCAATTGAGGACCATTTTTATCTTTTAAGGCTCCAGCTAGAATGATTGTCCCCCAAATGAGCCAAAGTCCTCCACCAACTAATGTGAATTTAGATACTAGATCAAATACCTGTTTCAATAAATCTGAATCGCCCATAACGTTAAATACTCCTTTGTCTATGTAATTTTTTTGTGTTCCATCATTTAGTATATGCTACTTTTTTATTATCTGCTCTCCAGTTATTTCCAAGTTAAGAAAATTTAGAACATTTCTTTGTTCGGTTACACTCATTCTTCATAAAAGCGAGTGTTCTCTTGCTTTTGCGTCTATACATCAATCGGAAATGAATCCCTCTAACAAAATCCAATAAATCATTTTCTGTTATTTTTTATTTTTCACACAAAAACTCTCTTTTTAATTTAATTGACCAATTTACGGTAAATAGCAAAAAGAGAGTAGAAAAAGTTAAGCAGATAAGTTGCGTAGATACATATATTTTTCTGTTACATCACCTAATTTCTTATAATTTTTATGTTTGAGAATATCATATTTTTCCGATAAAAATGGATTTGCACCACGTATTTTTAAGATACACTGTTGCCCTTTTAAACTTGCTACTTCATCAGGATCCATCAGATTACGCCCCAATTTTTGAAAGCTTTCATTGAATGAACCATTTGAACCTTTTGTCACACTGATATTTCGCTGTTCGATCGTCTCTTTCCCCAGTAATTTAGAAATATATTCATGCGTACTTTGCTCCATTCCACCCAAGTATAAGAACACATCACTCGTACCAATGATAGTTTCCCAAGTATCCTTATACAATGTCTTTAACTGGCTAATATTTTGCAAGATCACATTCGTTGAAATTTCTCTACTTCGGATAACAGAAATCACTTTTTCAAAATCAGGTATCTATCCAATATTGGCAAATTCATCTAGGATACAACGCACATGACAAGGCAATCGTCCTTTATAGATATTATCCGCTTTGTATACGAGCATATCGAAAAGCTGCTGGTACATCATACTTGCTAAAAAGTTGAAACTCGTATCTGTATCTGGCAACAAGATGTACAGAATGGTTTTCTCATCGCCCACTGTATCTAGTTCCAATGTATCTTTTGAAACCAACTCTTTGATACTTGGAATATCAAATGGTGACATCCGTACACCTAAACTCACTAAAATACTCTTCGTTGTCTTATCCCCAGATAATTTGAAGATTTTATATTGCGCTACAGCAAAATTCGTTGGATCTTTTTCTTCTAACTCATTGAATAAGACATCTAACGGACTGACAAAGCCTGGAACATCTTCTTCGATATCGGCTAACCGAACCAGTTCGATCACATTGCCTAGTGTGCGATCTTCTTCCACCACTTCTTGGAGCAAATAACTGAAAATTGCCATGAGCAAAGCCGTTTCTGCCTTTTCCCAGAAGTCATCGCCCCCTTTTTTGTTAGGGTTAGAGGTATTCTTGATCAGATTGTTCACGATTTTTAAGATATCATCTTCTGTTTTTATGTAATGGAATGGGTTGTAGTGATGTGTATCCCGGCGATTGATCAAGTCGAATACTTTGATGTGGTAGCCTGCTTCTTCAAACATTTTTCCTGTTTCCGCCAATAATAACCCTTTCGAATCACTTACTACATAAGAAGAGTGCATCTGCATCAAATTCGGTTTTACGTAGAACCGTGTCTTACCACTCCCAGCACCTCCGACAACTACAACATTCTTATTTCGATTGAAGTTGTCTTTGCCGGTTATCTTCATCCTGCCTGATAACGATAAACTTTCCGTCTTCGTCAATAAAATGTTAAAATCTTTTTTCTTATCTATGAATGGGTAGATGTCCCGCGATTTCCCCCAACGTGCACTCCCGTATTCTTCTCCTGGTCTGACATTCTTGTCGTCGAACACTTTATACAAGACAAATAATCCGTAAGCTAGAGTCAAAAAACCTCCTCCAGCTAAAGATCTAGTATCAAAAGTAAAATGAAAGGAAATATTTGACAGTTCATCTATAGTCTGAAGAAATCCTGTCATCAGTTTATCTAAAAAAGAAAGCTCTTCTGAATTTTCAGCTAAAAATAAAAAACATGTTCGATTCCCTATATAAAGCAGTATGCTAATAATGACGATATGCAAGCTGATCCATGCATATTGTTTTTTTCTCAAGTTGAAACCTCCTTCTCTGATCGTTTTTTTAACTCATTACTGGTTGTTCTACCTTTTTCTTCCTAGTGTTATTTTGAGTCGCTTCTCGTTTTTTTTGGTCTTCCTGTGCTACTTGCAGTGTCTGATTATTTCTCTGACTCGCTAGATTGGATTTTTCAACTGATGTATTCTTTAAATCAGAGAACGAGCGTAATACTTTTTTCTCGGCCACAGCTTCCGGCGTTCGCTGTTCACTTTTTACATTGACAGAATGAGTCGCTTCATTTTTGATCGCTTCTATTTTTGGCTGGCTTGGCCCCGCTTGATCTACTCGACTTTGAGAATTCTGTTCTCCTTTATGAACTGGTTCAGTTACCTTAGTTCCTTCTACTTTTTGCGCTACCATTTCTGCCTGTGGCCACTCAACTGCTGATTTGGCCACTTCCGTTCTTACTGGTTCCGGCATTTTCTCTTTAGCAACGACTTGTTCTTTTGTATCCACTTTCACAATTTCACTGATCTTTTCTTTATATTCTTGATTTAGTGACTGATGCTGTCCTTTTTCTTTATCTTTTTCATACCGCTTAACAATCATCTTTGCCCGATTACGTACTTCCCGTCGAACAAGAAATTTTTGAATTGGCTTGAATACCAATTTATCCGCCAACAATACCGAACCACAAGCGATAAATGCGCTAGTCGCAAGAGCAAACGCATTGGTCATGATTGAAGGGACTAACATTGGTAGTATCGCTGGTGCAACTGCCCCGACAGTAAAGATCGCTCCAGCGGTCAAGCCAACAATCAATGCAACTTTTATCTTATGGCGCCAAATATAATTGAGGGGGCGCTTGGTCAAATTCCACGCACGCATTTTCAGAGATAATCGTTCCCCTGTCACAGGATTGAAGCCTTTATTCCGTAGTTTTCTTTGTTCCGGTGTTAATTTTCCGTCGATATGCAGTGTTTTTTTCAATTGAGCAATTACTGGTGCTAGTTTCGCAGCTACCGGTCGTATCGTGTGTTTTGAAATGGTTTCTTGTGTGTTCGCTATTCTATTTTTTATTGGGGTAAATACTTTGTCTTTAACGGGGGAAAGAACCTTTACCTGCACCCTCTCCACAACTTTATCTAAGCCTTGAGCCGCTCGAGGAAACTTCTTTCGGGTCACTTGAGAAAGTCTATCCATTCCTCGTCCAAAAAATTTTGGTCCTACATACAAAACTTTTTGTGCAACATATGTTCCTAGAATTGCTTGTTGGACTGCACTAATCCCCGTTGCTCCATTCATTATCAAAGTCATCTCTGGCATGACTTGCGCTATATAACCTGGAACGGCAGGCATTAAGAGAAATGGCGTAGCCCACGCAGCTTGCCTCCCGATAAGCGCATAAAACGATGGTCTTTTAAAGACATAGTACCAACGATTGCTTAGCTCTTTATAGTCTATCTTTTTTAATTCGTTCGTTTTTTCAATCATCTCAAGCGTATCTTTTTTTACTTGTTCGATTTCTTGTGGTAGCTTACTTTTATCTTTTGGTTCCATTTTTTCGACATAGTCGTTTAATTTATTTTTATCTTGGAGAATACTCTTTAGATCATTTATGAGCTGCCTATCTTCCGCCATGGTAGCCTTGATATCCTTAAATCGATCTACTCTTTGTGTCTTAGATTTTCTATCAAGGAGAAAGTTATTCATCGGTGCTTTTTTTATTATTGCCTCAGCGATCCGAACACGTTGTTCCAATAATTCGACTTTCTCCTTCAAATAAGGCCGATATGCCTCCAGCAACTTTCCATCTGCCTTCTGGCTCAATGAAGTCAAGTCAGGTGCTGACTGACTACGTTTTAATTGTGGTTTTGCCTTTGTATTTTCTTGGACCGATTGGGAACGCACTAATTTAGGCCGTGGGAGTCTGATTTTAGAGATATTACTTCCATCCGTCAAATCAGGCGCTGAATAACTACGCTTTAGTTTAGGCCGTTCTTGTGTACTCTCTTGAATCAATTGCGAACGCACTAACTTAGGCCGTGGAAGCTTGAATTTAGAGATATCACTTCTATCAGCCAAATGAGGTGCGGAGTAACTACGTGTTAACTTAGGCCGTTCTTGTATGTTCTCTTGAATGGATTGAGAACGATTTAGTTTAGGACGTGGAATGTTAAATTCTGATTGTCGAAGCAACAAATCAGAAGTATTTAATACTTTCGCAGGATCTGATACTGCAATATTTTCCAGTATTTCACTATGTGCTATGTAAACATTTTTTTCAAACGTCAATTTTTCCTTCATCTCTTGGACAGCGTCTAATTTTTGCTTTAAATCGGCTACAGACTCTTCGTCCTTTGGAAGATATTGCGAAAATGATGGCGTTCTTTCCAAACGTTGGACAGGCTCAACCGCTTTTTCTATGTTCGTAAGATCGTTCGTATTCTCCAGTTTTTCCACGATCTGGATTTCTATATTAGACAACTGAGCGATATTTTTTTCAGTATTCGTCAATGCTTCTTGGACGACTTTGTTTTCATGTTTTTTTAATTGACTAACTTCTCTTCGAAGCTTATCCACTTCTATTTCAAGACTTTTATTTTTCTCATTAAGTACACTACTCGCTCGCATGAATTCTGCTGATTTCAAACTAGTAAGATACGAGATATTTTGGTTAGAGGGATCTTTGATTGCTTGCTCGAGAGAAATAGTGTTTAATCCATTTTTAACTGTTTCCAATTTTTGATTATTGATTTGATAATTTTTTTTGGCTTGAACCAAGTCAACCATCAAATTTTTCTGTTTTTCTTCTAATGCCTTTAAGTCAATCGTTTTACCTGTGGGTTGTAAAAAACTCTTCTTTTTTTCTAAACTTTCTTTTTCAACTAGCCAATCACTGATTTTTTTTTCTGTTTCTAAGTTCTGTAACTTAGTCGCTTTTAGTTCTTCAAAGCTTTCTAAGATATTCCCTATGGAAGGTGGTTTTTCGCCACTTGCTATTCTTAAAATCCTTTTGTTATGTTGCCCGCCTTTCTCAGTCAAAAAAAGTTTGATAAAATCCTCAGTTAAATTAGACTGATTGATAAGATCATCTATCGGATTCCCTGATTTATCTTCTTCGTTCGTTCCCATTTCTTATCCCTTCTTTCTAAAGCTTACAGTGTATGATCACTTGTTAATATAGTAGATTTAGGAAGTGATTGGCTACTTTGCTCAGAACGCGTATGGACATTGTTGATTTTTTCCTTAAATGATTGTCGTTCTGATTGTTTGACATCCCGTTTTGTTAATTCATTCACAGGAGAATTTAGATTTCTTTCCACTTCTTTAACAGCGGTTCTTGCCTTTCGTTCTTGGTACTTTTTATAGCCCCATTTTCCTAAAGGCTTGAGCATCCAATTATAAAGGACGGTTTTAGCTATCAATCCAGCTAACTTAAGTAGTCCCCATATCCCTTTTCCTAAGCATTCCAACATTTTACAATCATATAAACTAAACATTTTTCTTCCTTCCTCTCTATAAATCATACTTTTTTTTAATGATAGACGAAAATAGTCATGATCTCATTTCTATTTTTTCAAAATTATTAAAAATTTGACGAGCCAAAAAGCTAGGAGGAATACAAGCACTCCTCAAAGTTCGTCCAAAAGATAGGTGTCGGTACTTTAGAAATTTTCAAGATCTCCGATGTGATCCGCTCAAAATTCAATGAAAGATCAGTCAAGACCAAGTCATATTTATTCACGATTTGATAGTCGATAGCAAAGATGTCTTTTTCATAAATATCGATATTTTTGAAAAAAGGATACTTGTTCAAAATCAGCTTTTTATATAGCAAGGCTATACCGACTTCTTGTGTACTTAAAACCAAAATCGACTTTTCTTGTATTTTAGGTTCGATCATTCGCAACAGTTGAGGCGATGAGATGATCAGTTCTAAAAATAAATCTTTATGTAATAATTCACTTTGCTCGATAAAATGGAGTTCAGACGTGGTTAAGGCCAGATGATAGGCCTGCCAGATCTTTGGATTCGTCGTCATCATTTTCTGATAAAAGATATCTGCATAACTTACTTTAAAGATCATCAATTCTTTATAGAAGTTAATATAGTCCAAAAAATAGTCCACTTTTCTTTTATTGACTGTGGAATCAATATTCAACAAGTAATAAAAATGCGTCAAAAATTTTTCGATTTTTGTAGGCATCGCCCCATACTCCCTTGGATCATCAGTAAATAGTAACCCAAAATACGAGCTTATGACATTAGCCACATTGACTTTATTGACGTTAAATTTATACTTTTGGTTCATCAAAGTACCGAAAACTGTATCATCGTGAATTATCTTATAGACCGTGTCAACAACTTCTTCTTTATTGATCAATTCGATTGCAGGAATAAAATGCTTATTCCCCACACGAATGATCGAAACAAAAATATAATATACGGAATAAATGATTTTTGGCGTACTAGCTGCCTTTTTTTGTGTTTTTAAGCAACGTCGCAGCAATTGATAAATGGTGTCAAAATATGTAAACTCTTTTACTCGATACATTTCTTTGAACATACTGGCAAACAGCCGCCTGATCTTCGTTTCATTGCCAACGATAACTAACTTTGTATCTAAGTCTATCTGTATATCCATCTTCTCATGTAAAAAATATGTATTGATTTTTGTTACTATACGCCGAATACTTGTTTTACTTAGGAAAAGTTCTGTAGAAATATCATTTAACGTCGGTTCAGCAATAAAGATATGTTTTAAAATCTTGACATTGATCGAACTATTCAATATTTTCACATAAATATCATCTAAGTTGATATTCTTAGGAATCCTCAAAAATGCTTCTTTATAATGATTGATTCCAATATGTGCAGGAAAGCAAGAAACATTGAAATGATCAATATCAGCAGTAATCGTTTTATCGGTTATATTTAATTTTCTCGCCAGTTCACTAATATTAGAGGATTCAATATTTAACAAATAAAGTAAGGTAATTTGCCTTTCCAGTTGCTTTTCAAGTAACCCCATATCATTTTTCTCCTCTCTTTCAGAGCTATAGATGTATCGTACAGTCAATTCCTTTATTCCTCTGGAACTTTTTTTCTATTATCATAAATTTAAGTTTTAAGTACGAATATAAATTATGATATAATTTATTTTTTTATTTTCATCAATGATAGAATCATTACAATGCAAAAAAATAAAATAATATATATACTAAGAAATGAAAGGTGGCGAAAAAAGATTTTTGCTATTTAAAAATCTAAAAAAGATGACAAAAGAACCTAGTATACTTGAAAAATCTTCTGAAAGACAAATAAAATTAGCCTTGATTCTGGGTATGTCAGATAGCGATTGTGACACCTTAGCACAACAATTAAATATCACAAAAAAAACTTTATTGAGTGATATTGTTTTTTTTAATCATACCTATTCACCGATTGCAATCAACATCGATCAATATCAAATTACCTCGTTAAACATACCAAGTGATCAGAATTTAGAAGACCTGATGAAACAAATTCTTAATCATTCAACAAATATTCAGATACTCAAACATATTTTCATAGAAGAAATAACTTTATCGAAGCTTTCAGAAACGCTGTTTTTAAGTGAAACAAGTATTCGGCGCATCATTTTAAAGATCAACACTTATTTTAAAAGTAAGAAATTACCTATAAGCATCCACATAACAACAAAACCAAAAATCATTGGAGATGAAATTTTTATCCGGCACTTTTTTTGCAGCATGTTTCGGGAGTTATATCCACCGCAACATCTCCCTCATTTTGAACACCTATTTGAAATTTTGAAACGTTATTATGAAAAAAGTAATTCTGCCACCGATATCAGTACATATAAATTGATTTTGAATAGTTATTATTTCTATATTTCACTTATCCGTATCGGGCATCATCATTTAGTAGAAGTATCTCCGACTGAAAATTGTAGTACAACCTCCATATTTTTTGATATACTACAAAAAAATACTGTCCTATGTTCAATCATCGAAAAGAATTATCAATGTAAGATCACTAGAGCAGCAATTCAAGATATCATTCGATCTGGGATATATTTGTTCGAAAATCGTGCTGACAACCATAAAAAAAATGAATGCGATCAATTACATACATTAGCGCAACGCTTTTATACTCAATTAAATATAGTTGCTCCTTTATCTACTGAAGAGAAACAACAATTGCAGGATTTTCTTCATTTCAATCAGGAGTTGCAATCGTTCAAAACAACTTACATAGAAATTCTATCCGATCTTTTAATCAAGCATTCACCGAAACTTCTAGTTGCTTACGATACAGCCATAGAAGAAGTCGGGCTTACAAACATTAAAAAGAACCATTTTCTGTATGAAGAGTTACTGCTGGAATTGATCACTTTATCCCCTCAACTATTGGCGACTTTATTTCCACATAAAGCGCATTTTTCGATCTTGATCATTTCCTATCAAGAAGAACGAATTTTATCCTTTTACAAGCAACTTTTATTAAAGAAATGGCCCGCATTACATTCAATTGATACATACAAGGGAAATATCTTCAAACTAGATTACCAAGAAATCAATCAATATGATTTAATCTTAACGGATATCGAACTAAATAAGAGTCGAATAACCACACAGATGCTAAAAATTTCTAAAGTACCTATTTCTTCTTTTTGGAACAATTTAGAAGAAATCCTTTATACCTGACACATTCGTTGGTCAAAAGAACTAGCAAAAACCTATGGATAGTATAAAAAGTCAGACAGAATAGCTCCGATAACTAATAACTAAGAAGGGATTCACAGAATTTACTTTTCAAATTTTTGTGGATCCCTTCTTAGATTTTTCTCGTTCCTTATATATCACTCCAACCTATACTTTATTTTATAATCATAACTCGCTTTTTAATTTTAATAATGTTAAATTAAAATAAATAATATTAATAAAAAGGAGAGCAAAGTAAATGGATTGGTTTTTCACTTTAGAAACTGAAGAACAAGAATTTATCAAGAAATTCTTACTCGCTTCAGGTTCCTTAAAGCAATTAGCAAAAGATTATCAAGTGAGTTATCCGACTGTCAGATTAAGATTGGATCGATTGATCGAAAAGATAAAATTATCTGAAGAAAACAATGATTCTTTTGAAATTGCAATCATGGAGATGGTTATTAATGAAAAACTATCCTTAGAATTAGCAAAAGAAATTTTAATAAAACATAAGGAGAGTAACCATGACTAATATTTTAGAGCTTTTATTGATTGTTTTCGTTATTGCTTTTCAAACGCTGTCAGGATATTTAGGAAAAAAATATTTAGGGGCTATCTTACCGGTGATTTTTAGTGGCTTAGTTGTCTATATTGTCATTAGTGGTCACTGGAATCTTTCTTTAAAAAATATTTTGATACCTTTCGTTTGTTTGATCGCGCTGATCTGTATGTATGAAGGCGGAAAAGAGTCGAAGAAAAAAAAACTCACAAAAGAATTAGAAAAAATGAAAGCAAAAGATATCCTTAAGCGATAACAATAAAAAAATACGCCACCTAACTTAGACATTCTAAAGTTAGACGGCGTGTTGCTTTTTCATTATCTCATGGTTACAAACTCTTCAGCACCTGTAGGATGGATTGCTACAGTATTATCAAAATCGGCTTTTGTCGCTCCCATCTTGATAGCTACAGCAAATCCTTGGAGCATTTCATCTACACCAACACCGATTGCATGTAAGCCAATGATTTTTTCTTCTTTACCTACACAAATCAATTTCATTTCACATTTCTGACGATAATCATTCAATGCAAAATACATAGGTGTAAAGCGGGAGCGATAGACTTTGATTGCTTCTTCTCCGTACTCCTCGAATGCTTCTTTTTCTGTCACACCGATCGTTGCAATCGGTGGATGCGTAAAGATGACCGTTGGTACCAAGTTATAGTCTAAATACGAATCATCTTTACCATTGAATAAACGTTCAGATAAACGACGTCCTGCAGCAATCGCTACTGGTGTCAATTCAATTTTCCCAATAACATCTCCAACAGCAAAAATATGGCTATCTGTTGTGTTTTGGTATTTATCAACTACGATAAATCCTTTTTCATCTAATTGGACTTGCGTATTTTCCAAGCCAAGTTTTGCCGTATTCGGTACACGACCACCAGCAAATAGGACACAATCCCCTGTCAATTTTTCACCATTTTCAAATACGACAGTATAGTCATTCTCATTTTTGATGATTTCTTTGGCTACATAGTGTGCATAGGTTTGAATCCCAGCTTCTTGGTACATCTCTACTAAGTTATCAGATAGCATTTGATCAAATGTACGTAACGGGCGTTCTTTGCGGTATGCCCACATTACTTCGCTTCCTAAGCCGCGAAAGACTCCTGAAAGCTCCGCAGCAATATATCCAGCACCTAAAACAATTGCTCGTTTTGGTAGTTCTGTCAATTCAAAGAAGCCATTTGAATCAATCGCATACTCGCCCCCAGGAATACTCATCTTGCTAGGTTTTCCGCCTGTAGCGATCAAAATTTTTTCTGCTTGATATGTTTCGCCATTTACTTCCACTGTTTGGCTATCGACAAATGATGCATATCCTTTGATTGTATCAACATGATTACTATCCAACCCACGTTGATACGCTCCATGTAAAAATTCGATGTATTTTTCACGTCGTTCAACTAATTCTTTGAAGTTTACTTTTTTTAGATCCGCTTGGATGCCATAACTTGGAGCATCTCGTTCGATCGTTTCTAAAATCGTACTTGCTTGCCACATGACCTTTTTAGGTACACAGCCGACATTTACGCAAGTGCCACCTAATTCATTTCCTTCAATCAATAAGACTCTTGCACCATGCATTCCTGCACGATTTGCTGAGGCAATCCCACCTGAACCACCACCGACGACTATATAATCATAAGTTTCCATGTTATACCTCCCGATTTAAAAAGATCCTGTCAATAATGATCCCTTAGATAACAGCTTAAACAAGCTATGAATGCTCTTTCGCAAGCTTTATCCTTACAAAAAATAAGTGTAACACGTTTTACTAAATAATAGGTTTCAAATGCTCAGCTTGTCATGCCTCCGCTATTATTTTCTTTTACGGATCATGTCACCTGGCTTAACTGGTTGAGCTACTGGCATCGTTAAGATCATCATTGGGTTAGGCGCGCGATCAATGGACTCTCCTTCATCATTATACATTACTTCCACTGGTTGGCTGAAATGTGTAAACCCTGGTCCATAAAATTCAATTTCATCGCCTACAGAAAAAAGATTTCTTTGACGGATCGTTGCAATCTTTGTTTCTGCATCATAAGACAATACTTCGCCAACGAATTTATAAACAGGGATCTTGCGACGTTCCCCAAATAATTGTTCATTTTCACTTGGTGTATTGTAGTAAAAACCAGTAGCAAGCTCTCGTTGTGCCACTTTCCATAACTCATCGATCCATTCTTGTTTACATACATAGTTATCTGGATCTTCCATGTAACTATCCACTGCTGCTTTATAGACATTCGAAACAGTTGATACATAATGGATCGATTTCATCCGTCCTTCGATTTTGAAACTATCGACCCCATTCTCGATTAACTCGGGGATATGTTCGATCATTGACATGTCGACTGCACTCATCGAAAATTCTTCTTCGATTTCTCCCGAATCAGTCAAGCTATTTCTCTCTTGACCAAATGGCATATCAAACAGTCCATATTTCCAACGGCATGATTGAGAACAGCCACCGCGGTTTGCATCACGCATCGACATGTGGTTAGACAACGTACAACGTCCAGAATAAGAAATACACATTGCACCATGAATGAACGCTTCAATTTCAATGTCTGTATTTTTACGGATCTCTGCGACTTCTTCCATTGAAACTTCACGTGCTAAGACGACACGTTCTAATCCTTCTTCTTTCCAAAATTCAAGCGTTTCAAAGTTGGTTGCAGAGGCTTGGGTAGAAAGATGGATAGGTAGACCAGGTGCTTCCGTTGCACAAATCTCGATTAAGGCAGGGTCTGAAACGATCACCGCTGAAATGCCAACATCACGCAGACTTCTAAAAAATTCTCCTGCCCCCTCTTCGTTTCCTTCATGAGTGACCATATTCGCAGCAACATATACTTTTGCATCATGTTCTTTAGCAAAAGCAACACCTTCAGCCATTTCTTCATAGGTGAAATTACCGGCACGACTCCGCAAACCATAAGCATTACCGCCAATGTACACAGCATCTGCACCATAATGGATCGCTGTTTTTAATTTTTCAAGTGTTCCTGCCGGAGCTAAGACTTCCGGACGTTTTAATTTTCGTTTTGTTGTCATTTTTCTTTTGTCTACTCCTTACTTGATGGCTTCAGGATCAATATAAAAGAAGCCTGTATCTAATTCACGATTTGTTGGATGTAATTCGTTGATTGCAGTACAAATTGCTTCAGCTTGTTCTTCATTCCATGAATCAGCAAGTAGCAAGTCTTTGGCTTTTACAAATTCTTGTGTGATCTTTACAAAATTTTCTCCTGGTGTAAATAATCCGTCTAGTTTCCATGTACGGAAGTGATGCGCATAAAGTTCACCCAATTCTTTGGAAAGATTTAGATCATTGCTTGCAAAAATATGTGTACCATGTGTATCTTCATAAATGGAATAATGTGTTTCTTCTTTTTTAGGTTCAGAAAGAAAGAGCCCTCTGTCACGGTCTGCTCGCTCCTCTTGCTTCGTAAAATGATAATAATTTTGTAAAAGTGGCCGTTTCGATTGATGGATACATGTAGCACCATACACGAGTACTTCGACAGGAATCGTCAATTTCTCTTCCATTTTTTTCATTTCTTCAAACGGAACTTCACGTGCCAGTACTGCACCAGTCGCTCCTTTTTTCGCCCAAAAGTTGATTTGTCTTGCACTAGTAACCAACGTTTCTGCATCAAATATATATGGAATACTCAATTCAGGGTATTTTTTCATTGTATAAATAATCCCAGTATCGCCCACCGTGATCTTATCGACCCCGATTTCTTTTAGAAATTTCAGGTATTCTGGAACTTTTTTCATTTTTTCAGGATGGATAATGCCATTCACCGCAATATTTGCTTGTTTGCCATATTGATGAGCCAATTCAACTAATTGGCGTTGTTCTTCTCTCGAGAATGACGCGGGTAATCTTAGGCCAAATAACTCTTCGCCAAAATATAAAGTGTCCGTCCCAGCTTCAATCAGCTCTTTCGCTTGTTCAAAAGATTCTACAGTAGTTATGATTTCGATCATTAGTTCCTCCTCCTACAACTCCATAATAGTAGCATAGCTTAAAAAACTTTCCAATACTTCTTATATTTATTGTTGGATTTTTGAAAATTTCTTCACAAGAAAAACTGCACATAATAAAAAAGAACGGCTATTATCTCTCCACGTAATGTTTACGTTAGGAGAGATAAAAAACCGCTCTTCTTAATCATTAGGATTCAATTGTTGCCTTTTTTGGTAAACGAACGTTTAAAGTGATTTTCCCTTTCGAGGCGCCCACTGTGACTTGATCCCCTAAATGGATCTCGCCACCTAGTAAAGCTTCACTTAAGCGATCTTCTACTTCTTTTTGTAGGGCACGACGGATCGGACGAGCACCATACTCAGGGTCAAATCCCGCTTTACCAATCACATCAACTGCTGCTGGTGTGATTTTCACTTGAATATCTTGGTCTTTTAATCGTTTGACGATCGCACGACTCATGATCTCAACAATCGCATGAATTTCTTCTTTGCTTAGAGAATGGAATACTACCGTTTCATCGATACGGTTCAAGAATTCTGGACGGAACGTTTTCTTCAATTCCTCTAAAATACGTTTTTGCATGGCTTTATGATCTTTTGTAATATCTTGGACATTGAAGCCAACATTCTTTTCTTCTCGAATTTGTGTCGCTCCAATATTTGAAGTCATGATCATGATCGTATTTCGAAAATCAACTTTTCGGCCTTTAGAATCTGTTAAGTGACCATCATCTAGTACTTGTAACAACAGATTGAAAACATCTGGATGGGCTTTTTCCACTTCATCTAATAGAATCACCGAATAAGGTTTTTGGCGGATTTTCTCTGTCAATTGTCCACCTTCATCATACCCAACATATCCTGGCGGTGAACCAATTAGACGACTTGTGCTGTATTTTTCCATAAATTCAGACATATCCACACGAATCAACGAGTTTTCATCGCCAAACATCACTTCTGATAATGCTTTAGCCAACTCCGTTTTACCGACACCCGTTGGTCCTAAGAACATGAATGAGCCAATCGGACGATTAGGGTCTTTCAGCCCACTACGAGCACGTCGAATCGCACGCGACACTGCCTTAACTGCTTCATCTTGTCCAACTACACGTTCATGTAGTAATGCTTCTAGTTCTAATAACCGCTGACTTTCCTTCTTTTCCAACTGTTGAAGTGGGACACCTGTCCATTCAGAAACGACAGTCGCCACATCTTCTTCAGTTACACGGTTCGCATAACCATTTTCGTGTTTTTCTTCAAGCAATAATAACTTATCTAGTTTTTTACGCATTGCTTTTTCTTGTCTGCGGAATTGAGCTGCCGTTTCAAAGTCTTGTTTCTGGATAGCTCGTTCTTTTTCTTTCACAAAAGTATCGATTTCTAACTTGACCATCGCCGATTTAGATAGATCATCTGTCTGATCTAAACGAACTTTTGCAGCTGATTCATCGATCAAATCAATCGCTTTGTCGGGTAATTGTCGGGAAGTGATATAACGTACAGAGAGATTGACAGCAGAACGTACAGCTTCATCTGTGATTTCTACATTATGATGTTCTTCATATCTTGAGCGTAGTCCGCGCAAGATTTCTTCTGCTTCCTCCGGCGTTGGTTCATCCACCTGAATACGGGCAAAACGTCTTTCCAATGCCGAGTCTTTTTCAATGTACTTTTGGTATTCATCTAAAGTCGTTGCACCGATCGTCTGTAACTCACCACGAGCTAACGCTGGTTTCAAAATATTCGAAGCATCAATTGCGCCTTCTGCTCCACCAGCACCGATCAGCGTGTGCAACTCATCAATAAATAAGATCACTTGGCCATCGTTATAAATTTCATCAATGACTTTTTTCATTCGATCTTCAAATTCACCACGATACTTTGTACCCGCAACTAATGAGCCCATATCGAGCATCATCAAGCGTTTTTCCTGCATCTCTTCAGGCACTTCACCCAAGATGATCTTTTGTGCAAGTCCTTCCGCAATAGCAGTTTTACCTACACCCGGTTCGCCCACTAATACTGGGTTATTTTTAGTACGGCGGCTAAGGATTTGGATCAAGCGTTTTACTTCTCTTGAACGTCCTACTACTGGATCTAATTTGCCTTCTTTAGCTAGTTGCGTTAAATCTCTTGCTAAAGAATCCAAAGTGGGTGTACCTTTTACAATTTGGCGCTTCTCTTGTAGATTTCGACGACGTAGCCCACCATTACGAGTATCATTTTTCAAGCCCATTTTTTGTTTCAGTGATTGGCGTACTTTCGTTAAACTGATTCCTAAATTGATCATAATACGAGCAGCCATGATGCTTTCATCCTTCAACAGACTAGACAAAATATGCTCTGTACCAACTTTTTGCGAACCCATTTTCTTTACTTCGCTATTCGCCAATGCAAATATTTGTTTCATCCTTGGGGAATATGGAAGAAATACACCCTGAGGATACGAATTGACCATCCCATAACCAATTAAATGTTCGATCTCTTCATAAATATCCGTTTCATTAAGCCCCACTTCTCGCAAGACTTTCCCTGCGATACCATTTGGTTCGAGTACTAAGGCTAACAAGATATGCTCAGAACTAACAGACTGATGTTTGAATTTTTTTGCTTCTTTTTGCGCAATTTCTAATACTTGTTGCGCTCTTTCTGTAAAAAGTTCTTCCATTTATGTTCACTTCCCATCTTCATAACTTAAACGTTCTAAAAAGGCTCGAAGAATCCTAGCACGCGTATAGTCTTCTAATTCACTAAAATTAAGTGTACTTTTAGCAATTGCACTTAACATTAAATTTCCTTCTTTTTTTGAAATCATTTGATCTTCATATAGCTTTTGGATAATCGCAAACGCATTTTTTTCACTGATTGTTTCATCAAACAGCTGATTGATTTGTTCCAGCATATGTCTTTTATCAGAAATTCTTACTTTTGCAATACGTATATAGCCTCCGCCACCCCGCTTACTTTCAACTAGATATCCACGTTGAATCGTAAATCTCGTATTGATGACATAGTTGATCTGAGAAGGAACGCAATTAAAGAGGTCTGCCATTTCAATCCTACGAATCTCAATCATTTCATTATCTTCCAAAATTTTCTTTATATAAGATTCAATTAAATCCGAGGTATTCTGATGTGCCATCTTACTCATTCCTTTGACTAATATTGACCTTAATTATAACGAATTTAATATCAGAAAGAAAGAAGAATGACTTTTCTTCATCTTTACCTTAGTATTTATTAAAATATATAAAAAAAATACGGAATAAACCATTCCGTATTAACGCGCCCAAGAGGAGTCGAACCCCTAACCTTTTGATCCGTAGTCAAACACTCTATCCAGTTGAGCTATGGGCGCATATTCAGTTCACTTAAATTATAAATCAATTTGAAAGCAAAAGAAAATAAAAACAAAAAATCGGGAAGACAGGATTCGAACCTGCGACCCCTTGGTCCCAAACCAAGTGCTCTACCAAGCTGAGCTACTTCCCGAAGATATAAAAAAGACTACGCGCCCAAGAGGAGTCGAACCCCTAACCTTTTGATCCGTAGTCAAACACTCTATCCAGTTGAGCTATGGGCGCATATTTGTAATGCCGAGGACCGGAATCGAACCGGTACGGTGATCACTCACCGCAGGATTTTAAGTCCTGTGCGTCTGCCAGTTCCGCCACCCCGGCGTATTGCTTTGGCAAAGCGGAAAACGGGGTTCGAACCCGCGACCCCCACCTTGGCAAGGTGGTGCTCTACCACTGAGCTATTTCCGCGTGGTTATGATGCCGGCTAAAGGACTTGAACCCTCGACCCTCTGATTACAAATCAGATGCTCTACCAACTGAGCTAAGCCGGCATGTGTAAATCATATAATGCGGGTGAAGGGACTTGAACCCCCACGCCGTAAGGCGCTAGATCCTAAATCTAGTGCGTCTGCCAATTCCGCCACACCCGCAAAAAATATGAGCCGTACAGGGCTCGAACCTGTGACCCTCTGATTAAAAGTCAGATGCTCTACCAACTGAGCTAACGGCTCATATGGAGGTTAACGGGATCGAACCGCTGACCCTCTGCTTGTAAGGCAGATGCTCTCCCAGCTGAGCTAAACCTCCATAAGATAATTCAAGCGTGGCGACGTCCTACTCTCACAAGGGGCAACCCCTCACTACAATCGGCGCTAAGAAGCTTAACTTCTGTGTTCGG
>NZ_QPTY01000040.1:0-29423 GCF_005236045.1 Enterococcus sp. VV15 | reverse complement strand
GAAAATATATTAAGTTTGATCAATGAGAGACCGGTAAAACATTGTATAGTATTTTACACAGGATTATGGACTTGACTAATATTTTTTGAAAATTTTTAGTAAAATATATTTCCCTTTGCAAAAAAGATTTTAACAGAGAGTCGTACTTACACCAATTCAAATTTCATGTTAAAGTATTCTCAATTGGAATAGATAGGGGACATAGTTATGGATATCCGCAAATTTGAAATTTTTCTCGATTTAGTAGAAACAATGAATTTCACTAAAACCGCTGAACGACAATTTACCACGCAAGGAAACATCTCAAAACAAATCCTTTCACTTGAAAAAGAATTAAACGTCAAATTATTTGAGCGTGTCCACCGAAAAATCGAATTAACAGAAGTGGGAAACTTACTGATTCCTTATGTAAAAAATGTAGTTGAACAATACCACGCAATGCAAGAAGTATTGGCAACGTATACTCAAGAAAAAAGTCTCGCCCTCCATATCCTGACGATCCCTACAATGATCAACTATGAAGGCTTCACTGAAATCACTGAATTTCTGAAACTGTATCCAGAATTTACGATCCAGTTGAAAGAAGTAGAAAGTATTGAAATGACCGATGAAGAGTTGAACGAACATAGTGATACCATCCATTTTGTGCGGATTTTTGATGAACCCTCAAAAAATATTGAAAGACTCCCTACTGAAAAAGATTCCTTTGTTGTTGTATTACCAAAAAGTCATCCATTCGCCAACAGAGAAAAAATTGATTTAAAAGAATTAAAAGATGAAGATTTTCTCGTTCTTGGTCCAAGCACAAATCTTTATCAACCTGTTTTAGATCTTTGTGAAGAAGCAGGATTTGAACCTAAGATCTCCTATAAAGGTTCCCGAATCGATTTGATCATCAATATGGTTGCCAACGATATGGGTATCTCAATCGTCATGGGAAAAACCGTTCAAAACCTCCTGAAAGAAAATACAGTGATCGTTCCCATCACGCCAACTAAAGAAAGTTATCTAGCCTTCATCCGTAAAACCGGCGAGCACACACTAGCTTCAGATAAATTCTGGGAATATGTAAAAAAGGTTGTGAAAAGAGCGCTTTAACCTGAGCAATAAGAAGAAAAAAAGCGCTACTCCAAACAAATAAAACAGCCTTCAAACAAAAAACATCACTTTGTGTTCCTTGTTTGAAGGCTTATTCTGTGAGATCGATAAATGGCCTATTCTTTTTTCAACTGGATCACTACCGTCGTGCCAACTTCTGGAATACTACTGTAGCGGATCGTTCCATGATGCAATTCCAAGATTTTCTTTACTAGAGATAATCCTAATCCATTACCAGCCATTTGCCGACTTGTATCTCCTTGATAAAATTTTTCAAACATCCGCTTTTGTGTTTCTTCGGTCATTCCAATTCCAGAGTCCGTCACTTCAAAATACACATCTGTCACATTTTGAGTCAGTTTGATATCGATTTGACCATTGGTTTGATTGTATTTGATTGCGTTATCCATAATATTCAACCAAACTTGATATAAAAACTCTTCATTTCCAAAATAGTGAATGGAATCAAGTTCGATATTCAATCTTAAGTTTTCCCATTTTGGCTGTAAAAATACAATGACTTCTCGTATTTGTTCATCTAGTCGAAATGTCTTTTTCTCTAATTGTATCCGCTGATTTTCTAATTTATTCAGCTTCAACACATTTTCAGTAAGCTGCGAGAGCTGATTGATGCTTTCGATGATCCGCTGTAAAAAAACTTGTTTATCTTCTTCTGAGATATTCGTTGCCTGTAGCAATTGAACATAGCCTTGGATCGTTGCTAGTGGTGTCTTGAACTCATGGGAAACACTAGAAACAAAATCATTTCTCAAAGTCTCGATACTACTTAATTCTTGAACCATCACATTGAAATCTTTATAAAGTTGTTGCACTTCTTCCACTTTCGGCTGTTCGTTCATCTGGATCGAAAAATCGCCAGTAGCGACTTTGCTCATGTTTGTTCGCAGTTCACTGATTGGCATCAAGATCCTTCGTCCAACAAAAATCGAGATCCCTGTACCCACGATCATACTGAATCCAGCAAAAACAACTAACGGATATAACGTCGGACGTTCAGATGGAGAAATCGATTGATGGGATAACAGAAAAATAAAGCCGAGGAAACAGAGCAAGGTCACCAATATCGACACAAAGACGATGCTAGCAAAATAGATCCATAACTGCGAATAAAGTTTCTTTTTCACCTTCCGATCACCGCCTTATATCCTAGACCACGAACAGTTAGAATCCGAAAATCGTCTATATCATCAAATCGCGATCGTAGACGCTTGATATGTACATCGATCGTCCGTTCTTCTGTGTTTGTATCCAGCCCCCAAATATCATCCATCAATTGTTGGCGGGTAAAAATTTTATTAGGATAAGCCAATAACTTATAAAGAAGTAGAAATTCTTTTTGCGGTACTACTGTTGCTTGTTCTGCTATCCTCACTTCATAGGTCTCTTGATCTAGTATTGTTTTTCCAATAACGAGTTGACTACTGTGATTGATTTTTGCTCTTCTCAACAGTGCTTCTACGCGTAGGACCATCTCATTGACATCTACAGGTTTCGTCATATAATCATCAGTGCCTAAATGAAAGCCGCGTTTTTTATCTTCAAAGTCAGCCTTCGCAGTAATCATCAAGACTGGCACTTCGATCCTGCTTTCTCTTAGATATTCTAGTAATTCATACCCATCCATTCTAGGCATCATAATATCGGTGATGATCAACTCGATTTGATAATTTTCCAATCGTTGAAGCGCTTCTTCTCCATTTGCTGCCGTAATCACTGAAAATCCAGCTCGTTCTAACACTGATCGATAAAGCAATTGCAAATTTCCATCATCTTCTACTACTAGTATTCTGTTCATATTTTTCCCTCTATTTTGAAAAATTTCTTGTTTTTTTCTGATTGTTCACATTCAGTTAATATTCATTGAGTATACTACGTTCGTTATTCTGATATACTTGTTAGTATACCGAATATTTCAAAAGGAAAGAAGGGCATATATGCTACAACTAAAAGATATAAAAAAATATTATAAAGTCGGCGAAACAACTACTAAAGCATTAGATGGCGTATCTGTTGCCTTTAGAAAAAAAGAATTCGTTGCTATCCTGGGACCAAGTGGCTCAGGTAAAACGACGATGCTGAATGTCATTGGTGGACTAGATAATTACGATTCAGGTGATATGGTCATCAATGGAAAATCAACAAAAGACTTCAAAGATAGTGACTGGGATGCTTACCGCAATAATTCGATTGGTTTCGTGTTCCAAAGCTATAATTTGATCGGTCACTTAGGGATCATCGAAAATGTCGAACTTGGTATGACTCTTAGTGGTGTATCAAAAGAAGAAAAACGAAAGAAAGCAGAAAATGCATTGCAACAGGTTGGTTTGAGTGCCCATATGCATAAAAAACCAAACCAACTATCTGGTGGTCAAATGCAACGGGTCGCTATCGCACGCGCACTTGCCAATGATCCAGATATCTTGCTCTGTGATGAACCAACTGAAGCTTTAGATACTGAAACAAGTATCCAGATCATGGAATTAATTGAAGAACTATCGAATGAAAAATTAGTTATCATGGTTACCCATAACCCTGAATTAGCCCATCAATATGCTGACCGTATCATCGAATTTTCTGACGGGAAGATCTTATCCGATTCAAACCCACATATTGAACGACCAAAAGATGATCAATTCAATCTACGTCGCACAAAAATGAGCTTTTGGACAGCGTTGAAACTTTCTTTCAACAATATTCGGACCAAAAAAGGACGGACATTTTTAACTTCATTCGCATCAAGTATCGGGATCATCGGAATTGCTATCGTTCTTGCTTTATCCTCAGGTTTCCAAAAACAAATCGATAAAACACAATCTGAGACAATGGCTAAATTCCCGATCACGATCTCTAAAGTGACAACTAGCCAAACAAATGATGCTACTGGCTTAGGCGCAAGCAAAGCAAATTATCCAAAAACAGACACGATCACTGCCAAACTCAGTGATGAAGACAAAGCACAACATACGAATAAAATCGATCAAACTTACGTGGACTATGTAACAAATATCGATTCTGATCTAAGTAACAATATTGGTTTCACACGAGCAACTGGTATCAACATGCTTCGTCAAGTGGATGGTAAAATCCAACCAGTCAGCTTCTCAAACGAAAACCCTGATTCTGAATCATTATCACTGACAAGCACGATGTCTGCAATGACAGGTGTCGGTGTATCGACCTTCCCTACACAACTGGATAATCAAAAAGAAAACTTTTTACAAGCAAACTATTCTCTGCTGGATGGAAGCTATCCTGCTTCTGCCACAGATGTTGCTTTGATCGTTGATGGGAACAACAATACGAATATCAATGCATTGAAAAATCTTGGATTTGATGTCAAGGATGGTCAAAAATTAGATTTTGATAAAATCGTTGGTACGACATTTAAAATTGTAAATAACAACAATTACTATACAAAACTACCAACTGGTAATTTCATTCCCAATACTGACTATGATGCAATGTATGCTAATTCAACCGATGAAGTAAAAATTTCTGGTATTTTACGTGTCAAATCTTCTTCTACAATGAATTTGCTTTCTCCAGGGATTGCTTATAGTGATCAATTAACGACACAAATCGTAAATGAAAACAAAGATTCTGATATTGTCAAAGCGCAAAAAGAAAGTGACACCAATGTATTGACTACTGAAAAAGTAGACGAAACAACGAAACAATCATTGATTAGTTATTTAGGTGGCGACAGTATTCCATCAAGTATCATGATCTATCCAAATAATTTTGGTGACAAAGAACAGATCCTTGATTATTTAGATGATTACAACAAAGGAAAATCAGAAGAAGATAAAATCATTTATTCTGATCTAGCTGGTACAATGACTGAATTGACTGGTGGCTTAATGGATGCGATCACTTATGTATTAGTTGCCTTTGCTGGTATTTCCTTAGTCACAAGTATGATCATGATCAGTATCATTACTTACACTTCTGTTATTGAACGTACAAAAGAAATCGGTGTGCTAAAAGCATTAGGTGCCCGCAAAAAAGATATCACACGTGTCTTCGACGCCGAAACATGTATCTTGGGTATCTTATCAGGAATATTAGGTGTTTTGATTGCTTGGTTGGCTACCTTCCCAATCAACAGCATCCTATACAACATGACTGACTTAAAAAATGTTGCACAACTTAACCCTGTTCACGCAATCATCTTAATCGTAGTTTCGACTATCTTGACGATGTTAGGTGGACACGTTCCAGCACGGATGGCTGCTAAGAAAGATGCTGCGATTGCTTTACGTGCAGAATAAGAAGCTAGCTTATCAATGATAATCGTAAAAAAATAAATGAAATAAAGCGAGTGCATGGCAAAATTTTTGCCATGCACTCGCTTTAATTTCGTTTGTTTTTATTGGTGGATATTTTATTCTCTCTGCTTGTTTGGATCGATTTGATACAGATTTTCAACTAATTCACGATGTTCTCGTGGCCCAGTTGACTGTGGTGCCTTATCTAGCCGAGTAATCGCTGCGATTTCTTCTTCCGCCAATTGAAAATCAAAAATCGTAAAATTTTCTTTCATCCGTTCTGGATGAACTGATTTGGGAATCGTGATCACACCAATTTGTGTTTGCCATCTTAAAATGATTTGAGGCACACTTTTTTGATATTTATGTGCGAATTGTAGCAACAATTCGTCTTCAAAGATTCCTTCTTTTCCTTGATTGAACGGACTCCAAGCTTCCACTGCAACATCAAAATATTGCGCTGTTTCTCTTTGCAACTGTCTCTGTTTATACGGATGCTGTTCGATTTGATCGATTACGGGTTTCACCTGATTGTTTAAAATCAAGTCAGTCAATCGTCCTGTAGAAAAATTGGAGACTCCGATTGCTTTGACTTTCTTCGTTTCATACAGTTCTTCCATCGCACGCCAAGTACTATAATAATCGTTATACGGTTGATGGATCAAAAAAATGTCTAGATAGTCGACGTCTAATTTTTCCAAGGAACGCTCATATGCTTTATATGCTCCCTCATAAGTTGCATCCGTCACCCACAACTTAGAAGTCAAGATGATTTCTTCTCGAGGAATCCCACTTTTCTTGATTGCTCGACCAACTGATTCTTCATTATAGTAAACAGCAGCTGTATCAATTAACCGATAACCTATTTTCAGTGCTTCAAGAACTGCTTTTTCACATTCCTCTTGGTCCCAGATTTGATAGACGCCAAATCCTAAGATTGGAATGGTCAAGCCATTGTTTAATGTTTTATATTCCATCAATAAACCTCTCTATCTACTTGCAGTGTTTCAACGACTTTAAGCCCTAAACTATGAGCAGATTGCTGATTTTGCCCTGTCAATAAACGACCATCCACATGCACAACATCTGTAAAAGCTTCTCCAGCTTGCTCCAGCTTGGTAGTTTGCACCTTTTTCTTTTAAGGCATCTTCAGTTAAAAATGGAACTTCCGTTGTTGTACCATTTGCCGCTTCTTCTTCATTACTAAACCCTGTCACAGTTCGTCCTGCTAAGATAGTTTGACCTTCAGCATCTGTGATCGGTAATAAGCCAACTACACCATGGCAAACTGCAGAAACGATCCAGTTATTTTGATAAATAGCAGAACCAATTTTCCCTAAATCAACTGAACCTGGGAAATCCCACATTGTGCCGTGTCCACCTGCATAATAAATTGCAGAATAATCATCCACATTTATTTCAGTTGGACGAAGTGTTTTTCCCAAAGCACGATTACGAAAATCTTCATCTTGATAATAGGTACAATCAATTGCATCCCTATTTGAGATACTTTGTAGTTCAACGGGGACATAGCCACCATTAGGACTAACAAAATCAGCAGAGATATTATTTTTGACTAACACATCATAGAAATGAGTCAATTCGCTTAACCACAAACCAGTTGGGCGATAGATACCTGAATATTTTTCAATATTCGTTAAAACAATCAGTACTTTCATTGTTATTCCTTCTTCATATCTATTTAGATGGTTGATAACGCATGTTTAAGAAATTATACAATGGACTGGGTAGATAAAGCTCTTGATATGCTTCTTCAAACGGCTTCTTCACAAACTCAGCATCCCGATCTTCCACCATTTTTACAGCCCAATCTGGGTCAACGATCATCTGTTGACCAATTGCGACTAATTCAGCATTTGCTAGAACCGTTTCCATATCTTGACGATTACGGACACTACCCACTCCAACTAAAGGAATTTTTCCTTGTAATGTTTCATGGACGTATTCAAGAATCGTTTTATCTGCATATTTTTCAGAATAAGCGACTCGATCATAGGTATTTAATGAAAGATGGAGATAATCTAGTTTTGTTTCACGTAAACGTTCCAACAACCAGATCGTATCTTCCAAACGGATACCAGGTGTTTCAAATTCTTCTGGTGAAAAACGGTAACCCACGATGAATGGTTTCTTCGCATATTTTTCTACTGCTTGGAATACACTTTTAAGTAATTCATCAATAAAACGATAGCGATTCTCTATACTTCCACCCCATTGATCTTCACGACGGTTAGAATGTGGAGAAAAAAATTGTTGGATCAAATAAGTATTCGCTCCGTGCAATTCAACTCCATCAAAACCTGCTTCAATCGCTCTTCTAGTTGCTTCACCGAAAGCGATGATGATTTCCTTGATTTCATCTTCACTCAAAGCACGTGGTGTTTCTGCGTCGGGTCTTTCTGCAGGAATTGCACTTGCTGAAACGATTTGTTCACCAGACAAAGTCGCACGTTTCGTCATCCGACCGCCATGGAAAATTTGGATGATTGCTTTAGCACCCTTCACTTGGATTGCTTGCGCTAACTCACTCAAACGAGGAATCATTTCATCATGGGCAATACTTAATTCTCCAGGCCATCCTTTTCCTAGATCTTGGACATTCGCTGCACCAGTGATCACTGCTCCTAATCCATTTGAACGTTCAGCATAGTACTTGATTTCATCTTCTGTGATCACACCATTGTAAAAGCTTAGTTGTGTAGTCATTGGTGCCATCATCAAACGATTTTTAAGTGTCGCACCAGAAGAGAATGTCATTGTTTCCTTAAAATTTGTCATATTGATTCCTCCATTATAACGTCTCTATTTATTAAAGCACATAATTAGTTGCGCATACAATTATTGTGCATAAAAAATTTTTTATTTTTTTTGTAGTTTATCTGTAGCAGCATTTAAATCTTGTGATAACTGACCACTTACTTCTGTACCTAGCACAGCATTGTATGCCTGATGAAGTTCTTCCCAGCTACTGTCGATTTCTTTGATGAATTCCCGACCTTCATCCGTCAAATAAACAAGAGACAATCGTCCGTCGCTCACTGTTTTGATATACCCTTTATATTCTAATTTTTCAACAAAGCGAGCAATCGTAGACGGCGCAGAATAGAGCATTTGTGCGATATCCTTTTGTGGCAGTCCATCTTTTTCTTTCAAAATCAACAAGATGAATCCATATGTCGGTGCTAGACCAGTCTTTTTGAACGCCTCATCCGCCATTTTGTTCAACATGCGATCTAATTTTTTCACACTAAAAAACAGACATTCATTTAATGCTTGTTCAATTGGTTTTCCCATTCTTTCTCCCCCCTAATATCAGCGTACATATCATAGTATGATTTAAGTTATTTGTCAAAAGGTTGTGAAAAGACCGTTCAGCTCTGCTGACAATAAGAATGGATTTCTCGAAACAGCTCTCCATGTTTTGAAAAATCCAGACTTATTTCAAGAAGTTGGTCTTTGAACACCGTGGATAAGGTTGTGAAAGAAGCGTCTAGCTCCGAGCAAATAAGAACTAGATTTCTAAAATAGCTTCTCATATTTTGGAAATCTAGAACTTATTGCTGAGGAGGTGCTTCTTGAACACCGTGGATAAGGTTGTAAAAAAACTGGTCTGCATCAAGCAATAAGAATGAACAAAGAAAAACAGCTTCTCATGTTTTTCATCTGTTTAGGCTTATTGTTGAAGATGCAAGTCGTTGAACACCGTGGATAAAGGTTGTGAAAGAAGCGTCTAGCTCCGAGCAAATAAGAACTAGATTTCTAAAATAGCTTCTCATATTTTGGAAATCTAGAACTTATTGCTGAGGAGGTGCTTCTTGAACACCGTGGATAAGGTTGTAAAAAGACTGGTCTGCATCAAGCAATAAAAATGAACAGAGAAAAACAGCTTCTCATGTTTTTCATCTGTTTAGGCTTATTGTTGAAGATGTAAGTCTTTGAACACCGTAGATAAGGTTGTAAAAGATTCATTTTGCTCTAAGCATTAGACCAAAAAAACTGGAACACACCTAATACGTAGGTAAGTTCCAGCTTTTTATTGATTTTCAGTTAGCTAGTTATCATTAGAAATACCAGTAAACAGATGCAAAATACCCAACTACTACTTGTTCTCTCCAAAAATTGAACAATCAAGCTTATTTATTATCCGCATGTAAGACAAAAGCTTCATAGGGACGTAATACTATTTCGCCTCTAGGAACAGTTTCTTGTGGGTAATTTGTGACTACTAACGAGAAATCACCGTTAGGCACTGTAAATTTTTGTGTTTTGTCTGATATATTGCCTACGACTAGCCACTTCTCGTTAGCAGCCAAACGAAGATAGGCAAATACTTCTTCTGGCGTATCATGTACTAATTGGTACTCACCCCAGACGATACTGTCATTCTTCTTGCGTAAATCAATCAATTTTTTATACGTATAGAAAATAGATTCTTTATTTTTCAACACATTTTCTACATTGATTTCTTGATGATTCGGGTTGATATGCAACCAAGGTGTCCCAGTTGTAAAACCAGCATTTTCGCTATTGTCCCACTGCATCGGTGTACGTGCATTATCGCGTCCTTTCGCATTGATAGAACGTAGGATCTCTTCTTTTGAATAACCTGCTGCTAGGCGTTCATGATACATATTGATACTTTCGATATCTTCTACTTCACTGATGTCACTGATGGGATAATTCGTCATCCCGATTTCTTCCCCCTGATAAATATAAGGGGTTCCCTTCATCATATGCAGTAGAATAGCAAACATTTTCCCGCTTTCTTCACGGTATTCTTGATCATTCCCCCACCGAGAAATGATTCGTGGCAGATCGTGGTTGTTCCAAAACAGACTATTCCAACCTTCTTCCCCTAAAGAGGTTTGCCATTTAGAGAGTACTTTTTTTAATTCAGAGATACTTAATGGTTGAAGATCCCATTTATCTTTTCCTTTTTGTTGGTCCAACCCGACATGTTCAAATTGGAAGATCATCGACAGTTCATTGCGCTTAGGGTCAGAATATAACTTGGCAATCTCCGTTGTTGCTCCCCACGTTTCGCCTACTGTCATCAAATCTTTATCGCCAAACGTTGCCTGATTCATTTCTTGCAGATACTCATGTAGCTTAGGCCCATTATTGATTATCCCCTGATCAGGTAGTTTACCGATCGTATCGATTACGTCCATGCGAAAACCACCAATGCCTTTTTCGATCCAAAAATTCATCATTTGATGGATCTCTTGCCGCACTTTTTCATTCTCCCAATTTAGATCAGGTTGTTTTTTACTATAAAGGTGTAAATAATACTGACCAGTTGCTTCATCTAACTGCCAAGCAGATCCACTGAATATCGAACGCAATTGGTTAGGAACATCACCGTTTAATGGATCTCTCCAAATGTAATAGTCTCTATAAGGATTGTCTTTATTTTTCCGTGCTTCGACAAACCAGACATGCTCATCTGAAGTATGGTTAACAACTAGATCCATAATAATCTTGATTCCCCGTTTTTTTGCCTCACTGATTAATTGTTCCATATCAGCCATTGTTCCGAACTCTGCCATAATTGCTTGGTAATCACTAATATCATATCCGTTATCATCATTAGGTGATTCGTAAACCGGGGAGAGCCAGATCGTATCGATGCCCAAATAACTCAAATAACCTAATCTTGAAATCACGCCTTGTAAATCACCGATTCCATCACCATTCGTATCCTGGAAACTACGCGGATAGACCTGATAAACAACTGATTGATGCCACCATTTTTTCTCCATATTTTCCTCCACTATCAAAAAAATGTCCTTCTCCCAAGAATTGTAACGCTTTCACAAAAGGGAGTAAATACCGATTTTCTTCGCTTTTTTTTGCTAAACTCAATTAAATGTTGCTGGTACGCGATTTCTTTTTGAATGGACATTGCTTGTTACCGATAACAAGTTTTTTCGATCAACCTCTCTTATAGAAAAAGACAAGAAGTTTTTTACTAATCCATAGTTCCCACAGAAGAATAGCTATCGATTAGTTGACGGACTGTAAAAAAAGCGTGGGGCAATCTAAAATCAGGCTTGCTACAGACTCGCGAATAAACGGCGTCCAAAAGTCAGTTTTTTCGGAAATTTCAAAAAAAAAGCGTGAGACAAAAGTAAAAAACACTTTTGTCTCAGTCTTTTAAAAACATGAATGGTTCAGAAAGCAACATCTTCGTAACACCTCTGTCCCATTTTTCCTATACTCTTTATTACACGTTCAATATCCACATAAAACCGATGAAGACGAAGAATAATAGGTACATGATTGGTGAAACTTCTTTTCCGCGTTTTGCAGCAAGCATTGTGATTGGATAGAAAATGAATCCTAATGCGATCCCGTCTGAGATACTATAAGTCAACGGCATACCAATCAAAATCAAGAATGAAGGAATAGCAATCTCTAATTTGCCCCATTCGATTTGTCGTAATGATTGTGCCATCAAGACACCGACCATGATCAACGCTGGTGCTGTCACTTGAGAAGTAACGACAGATAATAGTGGTGAGAAGAACAATCCTAACAAGAAGAAGATCCCTGTTGTCACAGCTGTGATCCCTGAGCGACCGCCGACTGCGATTCCTGCTGATGATTCAACAAACGCACCAACTGGTGATGTTCCTAATAAAGAACCAGCAAGCATTGCTGTTGAGTCAGAAGCTAATGCTTTTCCAACACGTGGCATTTTATTGTCTTTCATGAAACCAGCTTGATTGGCCAGGCCAACTAATGTACCTGCCGTATCAAAGAAAGTGACCAATAAGAAAGTTAACACGACCACCCACATTTGTAGAGAATTGATATCACCTACATGTTTTAGGGCAACCAAGAATGTTGGTTTCAAACTTGGTGCAGCTGAAACGATTTGAGACGGCATTGGAATCAA
Organism: Enterococcus sp. VV15; assembly: GCF_005236045.1. Taxonomy (NCBI): domain Bacteria; kingdom Bacillati; phylum Bacillota; class Bacilli; order Lactobacillales; family Enterococcaceae; genus Enterococcus; species Enterococcus sp. VV15. Next base: position 17,114 of record NZ_QPTY01000040.1, on the reverse strand, counting down.
TCCAGTGATCAAGCCTAAAATTGTCGTTGCTGCCATCCCAATAAAAATACCTCCAGGAACACGACGAACAAGCAAAATAGCTGTGATCGCTAGTCCAAAGATAGTAAGCCATGTCGTTCCTACACTTAAGGAACCTAGTCCAACTAAAGTCGATTTATTCGAAACGATGATGCCACCTTCACTTAAACCAAGAAAAGCAATAAACAAACCAATCCCACCTGAAATAGCATATTTCAAGTCTGCAGGTATTGCGTCGATGATCATTTCACGCAATTTAAAGATCGTGATCAAAATAAAGATCAATGAAGCAACGAAAACTCCTGCTAACGCTGTTTCCCAAGGAATACCCATTCCTAAACAAACAGAATAAGCAAAAAAAGCATTGATTCCTAAAGCTGGCGCCGTTCCAATTGGGTAACGTGCTAAAACACCCATCAAAATACAGCCGATTGCACTTGCCAAAGCAGTAGCAGTAAATACTGCTCCCTCATCCATACCAGAAGCACCTAAAACAGTTGGATTCACAAACAAAATATACGCCATTGAAATAAACGTCGTAAAACCAGCAAGTACCTCTCTTTTAACTGTTGTACCTAGTTTTTTAATCTCGAAGTAGGAAAGTATTTTTTCCTTCATCTTCCATCCCCCTAAAAGCCGAACATTTATAAAAAAGTCCTTTAAAAATTAGTTTTATTAATAAAACAACGAGGTTAATCATATACTAAATAATAACATAAGTAAATAAAAAATTCGGATTTTAAGCAAAATCCGAACATTAATTCTTTATTTTTCCCATTAAGACTTTTAGCGTGAACATTAGCTTTTTATTCAAAACTTAATTTCTTGTCGTATGCTCTTATTTTTTCGTGTTTTCGCGAGCAATTCGTCGCTGTTCTTCTGCAATAAACGCCTTATTGTCAATTTCATGTTGCCAAACTGTTACCGTATCATATGCATGATTCATTGAATTCAATCCACCAAAGCCAGTATCGACCATCTTGCCCCAGCCTTTTGTACGATCTTTGCCAGATTCACTATTTTTCTTTCTTAACTTTTCACTTTTTTCTCCCCGCCGCTCTTTTAAGTACACTTCCATTTTTTCAGTTAGACTCATTTTCTTCTTCCTTTCTTTCCATCTGGCCAATCACAAAATAGTTTCCTTCCGGATCAGAAAAATTAAATGTCAAAACGCCGTTGTTGTCCATGATTTCACCAGGATTTTCCATTTGTTCATAGATTTCCTTAAATCGATCGGTAAAAAATAATATTGATGGAGGCGTACCTAATACTTCTGGTGAAAAGCGTTGCACAAAAACTTTAGGGAAAATACCTAATTCAAATTCAGAAGAGATTGCTACTATCACACTGTGGAACTCTTCTGGTAATTCAACTGTTTCGCTGACTGTCGCTCCAAGTTTTTCGACAAAAAACTGACTGATTTTTTCAACATCTTCTGCATAGAGCATCACACGAGTCTTACCGATCATTTTGTATCCTCCTTTTATTTCCTTTTGTATAGGGAAAATAATTACTTCTATTATATCACGAAAGCGGATTCTACCAAAAAAACCTCTACCAATACGAGAACACTTTCAAGCACATGGTAGAGAGTTCTTATTGGTGAGGATTGTTTTTTTAATTTATTGTTACTTCTGTTTGATTTTTTGTTAAAGTGTAATGATTGCTTGTCACATGGAATGTTTGATCGATCATTTTCTTTAATTCAAGGATTGCTTCGTTCCCACGTTTTGCTTGTTCTGGATTGATTGATTCGATGACCAAGACAGCATGCGCAGTTTCTTCGGTAAGCATTGTCCGCTGTGCTTCTCGCCAATTGAAGCAACGGCAAATAGCACCTTCTTCATCATAGTAGATGATTTCTTCTGGCAACGCTGGCACATCTTCGTCTGCTCCTAGAGGTAAGAAGTTTTCTCCACCTTTTGCCTTTCCTAAATGCATATCTCCTTGGATTTTCGCAATATCTTCCCCACCACATGGCACACCATATTTTAGTGAGATACTATTGTAAATATCTACCAAAGGATTGATTGGGTAAAATTCACGTTCTTGATTGGCCCTTTTCAATAATGCTTCAATAGAAGAGCGTGCCCCTTTTTTTGTTTTGAATTGCGCAAAAGCTTGGCGCCACTGTGCAATCACTTCATTTTGACTGAAGGGTTCTTCTGTTAGATACGTTCTTGCTTCTTTTGCTGCCTGATTCAATAAATGATGATAGGTTTCTTCTTGGTCTTCTTGGACACGATTATCGATACCTTCAACAGTTAAGACCTCGATCGTTGCTTCAGGGAAAACTTCCCAAAAAGTTGAGTCTACGATTACTTTATTCATTCATTTCTCCTCCATTGATTTTTTTGACAAAAATATAATCTGTTTGAGCGTCATCACCCATATAAAAAATATGTTCGCTATGATGTGAAAAACCATGTTTCTTGTAAAAGCGCAGTGCGGGGTGATTGTGTTCCCATACACCTAACCAAATTGCTTCTTTTTGTTGTTCTTGCGCTCGTTGGATAGCGAGTGCCATAAGTGTTGAGCCGATTCCATTTGCTTTAAATGCACTGCGTACATAGATCCGCTCAATTTCTAAAAAATGATCCCCCATTTTTTCTGATTGTGCTTGGTCAACATTTAGTTTCAAATAACCTGCGATCTCGCCGTCGACCATTGCCCAGTAAAATTCTGATTGTTCATTTTGCAGTTCTTTCATCAATTTATTGATCTCATATGCTTCATCTAAATAAATCCGCATCAGTTCCTCACTGTTATATTCGCCAAACGTATCTCGATAGGTTTCAATACTGATTGTTTGAAGAAGTTCCGCATCTGAAACGGTCATTTTCTTGATTTCGATTTTCTCCACTTGCCTATTCCTTTCAATAAATTCTCTTGTTGCCCTTTTTTACAAAATTCCAATCCTCACTCACATTTTGTCGAACTTTTTTTAACATCCTTTGCAATTGTTCAACTTCTTCTGATGTCAATCCTTTGAGTGCTACCTGATTGGAATAATGGTGTTCACGAATGATAAATGGATAGATTTTTTTACCTTTGTCTGTCGGATAGAGTTTCTTGATTTTTTTATTTGTCTGATCTGCCGTACTTTGGACCATCCCTTTTTCTTCTAACCGTTTGATTGCTCGTGCTGTCGTCGTGCGATCGACTTTGATCATTTCTGCTAGTTTTTCTTGGATGATTCCAGGATGTTCACAAATACGTACCAAATAAAGGTATTGACCTCTTGTTAATTCGATTTCTTTGAATTCAATATTGCTGATCGAATCCAAGGCTCGAGAAATCATCCCGATTTCTCTAATGATGTCGTCCATCTTGTCCTCCTTTGGTTAAATGTTAGTCTTATTTTACACTTTTTAGTTGCAAATGCAACAATTTTTAACCAAAAAAGAACGTTCAGCCCTGTTTATGTGGAAAGAGTATGTGGGACAAATCTAAAAATCAGGTTTGCTACAGACTCTCGAATAAACGGTGGGAGCAGAAGCAACTCCTTCTTAAATAAGCCGAAATTCACAAAAAATTGAAAAGCAATTTTCGTGAATTTCTTCTTATTTCCCGGAGTTAAACACTTCTGTCCCAGCCTCTTTTCTCCAATTTCTCAAACCTAAACGACTTTTGTTTCGACCTCTTTCCTCCACTTTCATTATACCTGAACGTCTTTTTGATTATTTAACGAGTTGCTTCCTCAATAGCCCCAACTATTGTGAACATTGCTCTTTTAACACAAGAGTTCCCCAATCAATTCTTGTGTTTTGGTCAATCCATCTGCTTGTAAGGAATGGACAATCTTAGATCCTACTACTACTCCATCGCAACACTGCGCAAATCGCCGGACATGTTCTGCTTTTGAAATGCCAAAACCTGCTAAAACAGGAATCGCACTTTTTTCTTTGATTTCTTTTAAATGCTCTGTCAGATTTTGCTGATAGGTTTTATTGACTCCAGTTGTTCCGTTGATCGTTACCGCATAGATAAAACCTTCTGCCTCTTTTACTAAGGTGTCGATTCGTTCACTCGGACTAGTCAAAGAAACCAATTGGATCAGTGCAATGTCGCCTAGATCAGGCAAAATCAAGTCACGGTGCTCATAAGGGAGATCCGGGATAACAACCCCTTGGACATGACAATCTTTTAAATCATCTACAAGTTTCTTCACACCGTAATGAAAGAATGAATTACTATATCCCATTAAAATCAATGGGACTGGTGAGTGATAATCTTGTAATACTGCAATGATTTTTTTTAGAGTTACCTGATGTTTGAAAGCATTCAAACCAGCTTCTTGAATAATGGGACCATCTGCTACTGGATCGGAAAAAGGAATCCCTAATTCAATTGCAGTTGCTCCGCTTTTTGCTAACATCTCGATTTCTTCTGGTAGATGTTCTAGGCCCTGTGCACCAGCCATGATATAAGGAATGAATAAAGGGTTTGTTGTTTGATTTTCCAAATAAAGGGTTAAAGGTTTCATGCTTGTTCCTCCATTTCTTTGATTTGTTGCACATCTTTGTCCCCACGACCCGATAAGCAAACGACGATCAATTCATCTTTAGCCATAGTTGGTGCTAATTTCATGACATGCGCTAACGCATGGGAACTTTCTAATGCTGGAATGATCCCCTCTTTTTCAGATAAAAGATGGAACGCTTCGACAGCTTCACAATCGGTGATCGCTGCATATTCTGCACGGCCACTAGTATATAAATAAGAATGTTCTGGCCCGATTCCTGGGTAATCCAGGCCTGCCGAAATAGAAAATGCTTCAATAACTTGCCCATCATCATCTTGAAGCAAGTGCATCTTCGCTCCATGCAGCACGCCAACACTTCCTTTATTGATCGATGCAGCATGTTCATTGGTATCCAAGCCATGCCCTGAAGCTTCAACACCAATCAATCGAACTGGATCATTGAGGAAAGGATAAAACAATCCCATTGAATTGCTTCCCCCACCAACACAGGCGATCGCCACATCTGGTAACCGGCCTTCTACTTCTAAAATCTGGCGACGTACTTCAGTTCCAATCACGCTTTGGTAATCCCGCACAATTTCAGGGAACGGATGCGGGCCTAGGACTGATCCCATGACGTAATGTGTATCTTCTACATGTTCGACCCAATAGCGTAATGCCTCGTTGACTGCATCTTTGAGTGTCTTGCTGCCAGAAGTCACACTAACTACCTTCGCACCTAATAATTCCATCCGAAAGACATTAAGCTCTTGGCGTTTGACATCTATTTCTCCCATAAAGATCGTACATTCCATCCCGAACAAAGCCGCCGCAGTAGCCGTAGCGACTCCATGTTGCCCTGCTCCTGTTTCCGCTACAACTTTCTTTTTACCCATTCGTTTGGCTAACAGTACTTGCCCTAATGCATTGTTGATTTTATGGGCTCCTGTATGATTCAAGTCTTCCCGTTTTAAATAGATCTTCGCACCACCAAGATGTTCTGTTAATCGTTGTGCAAAATAAAGTGGATTCTCACGTCCTACATATTGTTTTAAATAGTAGGCAAATTCTTTCTGGAATTTCTCATCTGTTTTTGTTTCTTCATAAGTTTCTGTCAATTCTTTGACTGCGTACATCAAGTTTTCTGGGACGAATTGTCCACCAAATTCCCCATAAAATCCTTGTTCATTCGGTTGTTGGTACATGTTGTTTCCTCCTTTTTTTCTACTGATAGACGGTTTTATGTCATGCCTTTTTATCGCGTTGCTTTCAACGGATCCTTTACGTTTCAGCTGTTATCAGCAATTCTCACTGCTTCACAAAATGCGCTGATTTTCGCTAGATCCTTTTTCCCATCTGTCTCGACACCACTTGATACATCTACTACTTTCGGATGGAAATAAGCAATGGCTTTTCCCACATTTTCAGCTGTCAAACCGCCAGCTAACCACAACTTTTCTTTTTCTAACTGCTGTACTGCTACAGCTGACCAATCAAAACACTGACCATTCCCGCCCATATATTTAGTAGGTGGGGCATCCAATAAAAGAAAATCTTCACCAGTTGCTACTGTCAATGACACGTTTTTAGTCACACTTTTTGCTCGAATAATCGGAACATCCAACTGCTGAAACTTTTTTTCTCCATGAATCTGAACGAAATCAAGTTGAGCGATCTTAATAATATCTTCGACGAATTCTTTTGTAGGTGAAACAAACACCCCGACTTTTTTTACTTTTTCAGGAAGATCTTGCGTAAGTGTACGAACGTTTTCGAGGGTGATTTTTCTTGGACTCTCTGCGAAAACAAATCCGAGATAAGAAGCCCCATATTGAATTGCTGTATCGATTGTAGCTTTTGTCGTCAATCCACAAATCTTGATCTCTGTCATCTTCTCGACACCTGCAATTCCTTTACTTTTTCTTCCACGTTTCCTGCTCTCATCAGCGTTTCACCCACCAATATTCCTTGATAATTTTGACTGATTTTCTCAACATCCTGAGCTGTTTTAAATCCAGACTCACTGATATAAATACATCGATCTTCTGGCTGACTCAAATCAATACTGGTCTGTAAGCTGACGTGGAAAGTCTTTAGGTTGCGATTATTGACCCCAATGATCGTAGCGCCGATTTCTTTTGCAGTTGCTAATTCCTGTGCATCGTGGGTTTCCACTAAGACTTCTAAGCCTAACTCAGTCGCATACTCATGCAATTTCTTCAATCTTACCTTTGGCAAAGCCGCAACAATCAGTAAAATCAGACTTGCACCTGCTTGTCTTGCTCGTACGATCTGCTGTTCATCAATAATGAAATCCTTACATAACACCGGTACATCGACTACTTGAGCAACTGCCGTCAAATCATGGATCGTTCCATTGAAAAAGACAGGATCGGTCAATACAGAAATGGCACTGACTCCAGCTGTTTCATATGTTTTCGCCTGCTGCAAAATATCAACCGTTCCATTGATCAGGCCTTTAGAAGGAGAAGCTCGTTTGATTTCGCCAATGATATTGACTTTTTTAGGATTTCCTTTTACCTTTTGATAAAAAGAAGGACGCTGCTTCTCTACTCGTTTTTCGACCGGCGTCAAGTTGTTCACTTCATTTGCTTTTTCTTTTAAGATTTTCTCTAAAAAATCCATCCGCTCACCTACTGTTCTTTTAATAAATTTTGTAATATATCAAATGCTGCACCTGATTGAATCACTTGTTCTGCTTCCTTGATGCCTTCTCTAATTGACTGAACTTTAGCACCTGCTAGAAAACCTAATCCCGCATTTAGGAGAACCGTTTCGTAATACGGTGTTTTCTCACCTTTTAATACCGATAATAGAATCTCTTTATTTTTTTGAACATCGCCTCCGGTAATAGCAGTCAATGGCAGTGACTCCAAGCCCACTTCTTCTGGTGAAAATGAAAACTCGCTGACTTTTCCTGACTGATAAAAAGCACAATGAGTCTTGCCGCCCAAATTGGCTTCGTCCATTCCCTGATAGCCATGAAGAACTAGTGCTTGTTTTCTCCCTAACTTTCCTAATGTTTCGGCAGTTGATGCTAGTGAATCTCCTGCATAGGTTCCCATCAGCTGGTACTCTAATAGATAGGGATTGATCAATGGACCAATTAAGTTAAAGATCGTGGGTGTAGCTAATTCTTTACGCACACTCATGACTGCTCTCATTGCAGGATGCATTGCAGGTGCAAAGAGAAAAACAATCCCAACGTTTTTTAAAAGATGATCGATTTGTTCTTTGCTGTTGGTGATGGTAACGCCTAATGCTTCCAACACATCTGCACTTCCAGAGCGACTTGAGATACTGCGATTGCCATGTTTTGCCATAGGGATTCCCCCACCAGCAAGAACAAATGCCGCTGTCGTACTGATATTGAAACTTTGTGAATGATCGCCACCAGTACCACAATTATCCATTACCCCAGTTGGTGCTTTTTCCATTGGAATCGCCCGCTTTTGCATCACATGAGCCAAGCCTATCAATTCTTCTGTACTTGCCCCTTTTACCTTCAACCCGATCAACACACCGCTGATCTGGTTTGCGGTCACTTCTTGATCAAACATCGCAGTCGCTAATTGTTCCATTTGTGCTTGTGATAAATCTTTTTGCTGATAGATACGTTCAAATAGTTGTTGCATCAGTAATCCCAGCTTTCTGTAAAAATTCTGTTAAATAGTCTTCCCCATTTTCAGTACCGATAGATTCTGGATGGAATTGCAGTCCATATATCGGGTATTCCCGATGTTTCAGTGCCATGATGTAGCCATCCACTTCTGCGGTGATACACAGTTCTTCCGGAAAATGTTCTTTTGACACAATCAATGAATGATAACGCATGATTTTCTTGTGGTTGATCACCGATTGCTTCCCATGCATGATTGTGGGTGCAGATACGATCTTTGCACCAAATACTTCACCAATGGCTTGATGCCCCAGACATATCCCTAAAATTGGTTTCGTTTGATAGAACAATCGGATCAATTTTTCTAAATCACCTGCTTCTACTGGTTTTCCAGGTCCCGGTGAAAGAATGATGCCATCTGCTTTGCGAGCGACTTCCAACAGTCGTTGGTCGTCATTTCGTAAGACGATGATCTCCGTATCTGGAAGTAAATGAACCAAGTTATACGTAAAAGAATCATAATTATCGACTAATAAAATCATTTTCTTACCTCCAATAACCCTTTCGCTTTTTGTAATGTTTCAAAATACTCGCTTGTCGGATCAGAATCATAAACAATCCCCGCACCTGCTTGCACGTACGCTTTTTTACCTTTCACTACCATCGTGCGAATAGCAATGGCAAAATCCGCTTGGTTGTCTTGCGAAAAGTAGCCAACTGCGCCGGCATAAATCGAGCGTTTCACTGGCTCCCACTCGTAAATGCGTGTCATTGCGCGAATCTTAGGTGCCCCGCTGACCGTTCCTGCCGGTAAAGTTGCTTTCAACGCATCCATCGCAGAAAAGCCAGTTTTCAATCGGGCTTGCACAAGTGAAACGATATGCATGACAAAGCGGTAACGTTCAACTGTCATGAAAAGAGGAACAGTTACAGAACCATGTTGTGCGACTTTCCCCAGATCATTACGCCCTAGATCGACTAACATCTGGTGTTCTGCAATTTCTTTCGGATCGCTTATCAGTTCTTTCGCTAATTGATCATCCAACTCTTTACCTGCCCCACGTTTTCGAGTACCAGCAATCGGGTTCGTTGTCACGATCTCCCCTTTGACTCGAACTAAACTTTCAGGGGAACTCCCGATAATCGTTGCTTGAGGGAATGGTAAAAAATAAAGATAAGAAGAAGGGCTGGTCACTCGTAATTGTCGATAGTAATCAAAAGGATCAATCGTAAAATCTACGCTTAATAGTTGCGAAGGAACCACTTGGAATAAATCACCCTCTCTGATTTTTTGTTTTGCTTCTGTAACGATCTGTTCAAATTTTTCTTGTGAAAAATTACTCTTGAATTGTAAGGACAACGAAGGTAACTCACTTCCTTCTGCTTCATTCATTGTTCTGATTTTTTGTTCGATAGTTTCTAATCGTTGTGCTAACACTTCTTCCATTTCATGGCTGTAGCTATTGCTCGCAACGATAGTTATTTCTTGCTGTTGATGATCATAGATCACGAATGATTCGTAGAGATAAAATTGCATGTCTGGTAAGCCCAATTCATCTTCTGGAATCGTTCCGATCTCCTCGTAACACGCTGCAATGTCATAGCCTACATAGCCAATCGCCCCACCTTGAAATGGGAGCTCTTCATGTAGTTCTTCTTCAACCAACACGTATTTTTCAAGTTCTTTCAGCGGGTCCTTACAGCGGTACATCGTTTCATCAAACGAAAACTCTCCTTCTGCATATTTGACGTGATGCGCTGGATCAAATGCAATGACTGAATATCTGCCATTTTCTTTTTCTCTGGGGATACTTTCCAATAAACAACTTTTTTCATCTCGCAGGCGATAATACAAATTGATTGGCGTTAAACAATCGCCATTGATTTTCTTCGTTTTTCTCATTTTTTTCTCTTCCTTCCTTTTATGTAAACAAAAAAGCCCCCAAGTCAGACGAAGTCCAACTTGAGGGCGGATGTACCACGGTGCCACCTCAATCATATGCTAAAAAAGCATGTCTCGATCGACCATCTAACAATGGTCTTTCTCTGTAACGGGAGTTCCCGTCATCCCCTACTTTGGTTCAAGGATGCTCGGACAAGTCCATTCACTAAGCAAAAAATACTTCCTTCTCATCATCGGAAATTTTCTGTGATTTTTCTTTTCTTAGCTACTTCTCTTGTCATTGATTTTTTTATCTAAAATACAAAAAAGCCCCCAAGTCAGACGAAGTCCAACTTGAGGGCGGAAATTCCACGGTGCCACCTCAATCATATGCTAAAAAAGCATATCTCTATCGACCGTCTAACAACGGTCTTTCTCTATAACGGGAGTACCCGGAAGTCCCTACTTGATTCAACACTTCAGTCCAAAAGTCCATTTCACATAACCCACTTACTGATTCGCAGCCCCATCAGCTCTCTGAAAAGATCGATCCTGTTACTTCTCTTTTGTAAGACACTTATTTTCGATAATAATACGCTCTCTTATTTTACTTGTCAATACTTTTTTTAGTCAAAATAAGGTAACGATCCGTTGGCTAAAATTACCAATTGTTCCTTCGTCGTTCGCTTGATCGATAATGGTGGCAACTCATCTAAAGCAAAAAAAGCACTATTTGATGTTTCACTATTTTCCACAAATGAACCGGCTAGGATAGTACATGAAAAAACAAGCTTATAATATTGAAAAAGTTGCGGAACATCTTTTCTTACATTCGTATCAAATAAAGCAAGTAGTTTATCTGCTGTCACGATGAGCCCTGTCTCTTCTTCAACTTCTTTTTCGATATTTTCTTTAGGCGAAAGCCCAACTTCTGCAAATCCCCCCGGCAGTGCCCATTCCTTTGTCCTCTTATCTTCAATCAATAGAACTTTATTCTCTTGCTTGATGTAGGCTCGAACATCGATTTTCGGTGTGGGGTATCCTTCGTTTTTCTCTGTTAAACGAAATAGTTCAGCTGAAGTTTCTGTACCGATCCCACTCAATAATTCAAGAGCTATCATCCGCAGCTCTTCATATCTTTCTTTATCAAATACGTCTTTTCCGTAAAGTAAGCCTGCTTCTGCAATCGTCAATAGCCTTCTGTACTGATCGAATCTGGTCTGCATCTCGTTTCTCCTTTATCAACATCCTTTTCTCAAGTATAAAGATGTTTTGATCAACTGACAAATCCGTCCACTTGAACGTAGCACAATTTTAATTTTTCCAACTGATTTATGATTACGCAACAGAATTTTAATGGTTAAGTCTTCAATACAGATAGCATCGTAGCTTTTGATTATTTTTGTACTCAATTTATTACTTTTTCGTGAAGACAAGTCACTTGTTGTTTAGCTAGTAAAATACATCTAGGTAGCTTGGGTAATTCACGTTTTAGTTTATTTTCCATTTTTGATGTGAATCTGTTATTATCAATTTCTTGACTATTCGAACATATGGCAAAATCAGTAGCATCTGAGTCCATACCAATTGCAGAATTGACTTTAGGATATTTAAGGACAACGGCAAAGAATTTACCACTTGAATTCTTTTGAATAATAGCATCTAAAATTCGCCAAATACTATTTACAAAAAATAGGTACTACCTGAAACTTCACTAACGGGCAGTACCTATTTTTTAAATAATGGACGTCTATAATAGATATACTAAATATAAGCTTCTTTTTGTGTTCAAAATTCAGATTAACTATATCCGATTTTTGAATTTTTTTATTTTCAAATGAGGCTGGGACAGAAGTGTTTAACTCCGAGAAATAAGAAGAAATTCACGAAAATTGCTTTTAAAATTTTTGTGAATTTCGGCTTATTTAAGAAGGAGTTACTTCTGCTCCCACCGTTTATTCGTTTTTAAAGTATGAGACAAAAGTGTTTCTTACTTTTGTCCCACGCTCTTCAATTGATTTTTCAATTCATTTTGAATCCGTGTCAACTCTCTATCTTCTATTTTTTGATAAGATATTCCTTGTTCACCTGTTGTTCCGTCTCCAATAAATCCACTTCCTTCTAACTGATCCGATTCCACATCTTTCAGTGCTGGTCTATAGTGTTTAAAAATAGTTTGTATCATTTCCCATGAAATATCAGTTTTCATGTTTTCTCCAATAATTTTTAGTATTTCATTATAATTTGTTAAAGTATTCAGTGATTTTAGTTTATTCAAAATGCTCGTTAAAACTTGCCTTTGTCGATCTTGACGACCGTAATCTCCATTAGGATCATCATAACGCATGCGACAATATTTAAGTGCCTTTTTTCCATCTAAATGTAGTTTACCAATTGGGAAATCCGTACCTTCATAATTAAAACTGAAGGCATTACTTACATCCACTCCCCCAATAAAATCAATCAATTCTTGAATTCCTTTTAAATTAATTTGTGCATAATAATCAATAGAAATATCTAGTAAATTTTCGGTAGTAGAAATCGCCATTGGAACACCACCATAAGCATATGCATGGTTGATTTTGTCTTTTTTACCATAGCCAATTATGTCTGTAAAGGTATCCCTTGGTATACTAACTAGTGTTGTAGTTTCTTTATTGGGATTGACTGTAGCAACAATCATCGTATCTGTTCTTCCTTGACCTTCCAAGATCACCGCTATCAGTTCCAAGTAACAATATAGAAAAAGGTTCGCCTGATTTTTTGGTAGTTTTAGATTCATGATCAACAACCTCGTATGATTCATTTGCTGTTTCTTTAACATCAAAATAAAATTTCCCGGCGTAGCCTATGATTGCAATTACAATAACAACTATTGAAATTAAAATAGACAGAAATATTTTTTTTATAATCAACATATTTCCCCCTTCTTTTTAAATAATTAACTATCGTATTATAAATTTTAATTTGTTACTTCCTTCAAAAAATCAATTTCAGTTGCAATTGCATTCAATATTCTTTCACTAGATTGTCCATCCCCATATGGATTGGAAGCTTTTGACATTTTTTATATTCTGTATCATTTTCAATTAAATTTTTTATTTCGTTATAAACTTTTTCTTCATTTTTTTGTCTAGATCATATCCAGTTGGAGCCTTCGTTTCCACCAACTGATAGTTTCCTGGTGTCAATCCATCGATTGCTAGTTTGCCGTTTTCGTCTGTACTCAATCCACTTTGTACGACGGTTCCATCTTTATCTTGTAATTCGAATACTGCGCCAGCCAAGCCTTCGCCTGTCTGATCATCTGTTTTTGTTAGTACTACTCCTCCAGAAGCTAAAGAATTCGTCGCAGATAAAATAACTGGAGTTTCTTGCCCAGAAACAACTGTAAATGGAATTGAGCTTGAATCAATTTGGTAGTTTTCAGGAGCTTTAGTTTCTATAAAACTATAATTTCCAGGAGCCAATAATCCTGTATTTATTTTTCCATTAGAATCTGAAACTAGATTCTCAATAACTGTTTTACCATTACTATCAATAACTTTAAACACAGCACCAGCTAATGGATTCTTATTTTCAGCTGCTAATTTTGTTAAATAAGCACTTCCATCTAAGATAGTTACAGCATCATTACTATAAATATTTGTTCCATTATAATTGATAGAAGCCTTGTTTACGATTTGGTCCCCAGATTTTGCATTTTCATTATTATATGAAACATCAAATACTATAGTCAGGCTTTCTCCTTCATCTAGAGTATCCAATAGTGTGTAGGAAATATTTCTAGCAACAGAATCATATGTGGGCTCTGATACCCTAGAATTATCTTTTGAAATAGTTTTAGTATAAGTCGTATATTCTGGAAGGGTATCATTTATAACTGTTCCAGCAGGAATACTTCCACTTGAACTTTTTAGTGTTAAAGTATATTCCAAAATCCCTTCGGTATCTGCCAATGTACTTTGTTTCACTTTTTTATTTAAAGAAATACCATTATATGACGAGTTATCTAAAGCCATATACGAATCATAGCTTGTTACAAGAGAAGAATTAGATAGGATTTCGGCGTGGTTAGTCTTTACGCCAAATTCTTCCGGAGTTGGATTGCCTAATATCTTTTCTCCATACATCACCACATAGCTATCACTTGCTGTAAGATCACCGAAATCAATTGTAAATCCTTGACCATCAACAGATATTTTATTTTTTAATTCATTTGTTACGTACTTCCATGCACTTGGTGTACCATCTTCTTTTCTTTCAGTCACCTTTGCAATTCTTATATGTTGATATGGAGTCAAATCACCAACAGCTGGGATATACGTATCTGGATCTGTCAATTGTGTTCCTTCAGGAGTTTGGTCCGTTAGTGTTACATTCTTCATAGATCTTTGATCATAATTTATCGTTATCGCATAAATATTTGATTTTGGTTTATCTAGACTCATAAGTGCAACTTCATTTCCATCTATTATTTTTTTAGGTCTAGTACTCCACTTTGATAAATTTGGCAAGTTATTATTTAGTCTACTTATTGATGAAGATAACTTATCACTACTAACTAACTTATCTCCCTTATAAAAATCAACAGGAAATTCGACAGAATCAGGTATATTTTCATCTCCTTGATTAATAATTGGTACAACAAATTTTATCGTAAAAGTATATCCTACTGCATCTTCTTGAGAAATTTTTGTATGATCATAACAAACTGTCAACACATAATTGTCATTGCTATCAGTTTTAAGTGGTGAATCATCTAAATAAAAAGGATCTCCTATGACGAGTTTTTCTAAAATATCATTTTTATCTTGAACAATTGTATGAGGAATGGTTATTTGAATTTTCCCATCTTCGTTAAGCTACCCAGCTGAAGAAGATAAATGTATATTCAATTCAACTTGTTGGCGTGATTCAACAATGCTAGGTCCGCTAATAGATACTCCTGGATCATCACCTGCAATTCTATCATTATTTTCTAAGGCCACTCCAATGAGTGGAAAAAGACCAAGTTGGCCTATTATTAAAACAAAACTAGTGAATAAGTTTAACAGTAAAATGTAACTTCTTTTATTCAAAATCATAACCTCTCTCACTTAATAATATATTTTTTGACAAACATCTCATAAGTTTACCCAATTGTGTTTTTCCTGGTTTACTTTTAGGAAAATAATATGAACTTTCTAAAATAGCTAAATCAGCTTCGATTTTCTTTAAATGATCAGCTATCTTTCTTTTATCTTCCCTGAACAAATCAATACGAGTATTACTAACTATCAGCATTTGTCTTTCTTCGTTGAACATTAACTTTTGAGAATCGTTTGTCATCCTAATCCTTTTATTAGAAATCATACTTTCTATCTCTAACGTCTGACTGATATGATATATTTCTTGCTTACTTAATAATAAAAAACATAAAAAAATGAAAAAAATTTCACCCATCCTACATCCTTTTCGATTTATTTTTGACGTCAACAATAGCATCTCCAAACATTTCCCAGTCAAGTGGAGTCGGAGGTCTTTTCCAGATGATTTGTGTTATTGATAGAGATTCAATCACAGAATCTGATACAAAAATATCCGTTTTTGAGGTTAATCGATTCTCCAAAATAATACTTAAATTTTTGAATCCTTTAATCTGATTTTGAATAAAATTTGTGTATAACTCACCCAAAGAAAAATCGACACACACATAAACAGGTACTTCAACTAAAGGATAATCATTGATTAATAAAAATACATATTCAAAAAAAGCTGATTTACTAGTGTCCCGTCTCCAAAAAGTAAATCGTTGTCTTAATTTGCTAATGCTTGCGCAACCGCATAACTATATTTTGGATAGACTTCAAAAAAGTAATTTGTCTGATCATCGGAATTAAAAGAAGATAATATAAAATCGAAAATTTTATGATCTCTATTCAAATTGATTAATTTTTTTTCAAAACTTACTTGTTTTTTGTCTCCTTTAATATTTAATTCACTGGCAATTTTTTCTGATACCTCTCTACTTGTTTTATCGATATCTTTAAATTTCATTTCTTTCATTTTAATAGGTATTTCGTCTACTCCTATTGATTTTAAAAATCCTAAAAGATATCGAACTTCTTTTTTTCCTTTTTCTACTTCTTCAATAAGTAATAGGTTCGCTATTTCATTAAATATTCTGTCAGCAGCAGCTTCTTTTTTTATCCAAGAAAAATAATCTTCTTCTTCAGACAAATAGAATCCGTTTCTTAATCTACATAATAGAATTCCAATCAATAAATCCAATTTTACTGTTTCTGTTTTACTTAATTTCAAATGAAATAGAAATGATAAATATTTAGTTAAAGATTTTATTTGTTGTACTATTAACTTCGAAAAAGGAAGTTCAATTCCATTATAAATTTCAAAATATATAGAAAAAACAATGTTGCGTAAGCTAATTTCATTTCCTAATAATCTTCCATTTTTGATTTTAATCCCATATGTAGACAAAAAATTTTTTATTAATCGTTGTCTTACATATATAGTTGGTAACGCAAAATAGTATTGTTTACTGAATTCTTTAACAGTCATACTTTCTTCCAAAAAACATTTAAATAGCAAAAAGGTAGGAGCGTTTTTGAAATATTCCAAACGTAATCTTTTAACAATAGAATAATCAATATTTATAGGACGAATAACCATACCATCATTGATGATTTTAGGATTTGTTTCAAATTGAGTAAGTTCATAATTCAATTCATCCATAATTTTCTTTATTCTTAATTCACTAATTCCTATAAAAGAAACAAGATCCGTTAATAGAATATTTTTATCTTTTCTTAACTCAATATAACGTAAAACTGAGAGTTTCATTCTTTCTCTATCTTCTAAAAAAAATTCTAATTCCATTCCAGCCTCCTTTCTTTAAGTACCAACAACTCTCATATAAATAAAATACATCGAAAATAAAGAAAAAAAAGAATCGTTACTAACATTTTTTATATAAAATAATGTTATTTTTATAGAATTTATATAACGTAGATATTTAACAAATAAAATTTAGATAAAGTCCATATAATTGTGTAAAAGATAAAAGGCCATGTAACAGCCCTTTTACGGTACAATGTTTTTAACCACAA